>CAZZVG010000162.1:0-8765 GCA_964657295.1 Iningainema sp.
TTAAGAATTGTGGGTAAATAGGAGATTGGGGAATTAAGTTCAGGACAAGGCTGTGGGGCATAATGCAAGAAACAGAGGAGTGCTAAGTAACCTTATTTAAACAATCAAAGGTTCATCATCAGGAAGACGTAGCTGTTTACTCTTCATCGCCATAGTCAAAATTCCTGGCAATCCTGGTAAAAGTACATATTCTTTCTGAGTATCATGACAAGCAACTACGATAGGATATGACACAATCCCCTCCTTGCGGAGTAGGTAAATAGCAGCAGCATTTGCTCTTGGACAAATAATGACTCCAGGTAACAAATGTTTTTCAAGTACTTTAAGTAGAGGTGTTGGTGATATTGCTCCTGCAAGACGGCGTTCAATCCGGCAATTTCTAAAGGCAGTTAACTTATTGAGTTGCGTATTCACAAACTCTTGCCCACTATCAGGATATCTAAGGCGAAAACTTAATTGATAGGTATCTGTAGCACGACTTGTTATTTCGATAGATTCGCCATTTTCTGCAAATTCGTAGTAACGTAATAGATGAATTGGGTCTAAGATTGTTTCATCTGATTCATCAAGCAAAAAGCCGTGAGGATCGCGAATTTTTAGACTTTCATACAAACTAGAACGGAACTGAAATAGAGGTGCATAGCTAGCACTCCAAATTTCGGCAAATTCTTTTAAATCTTTTGCTGCTTCTACGTTTTCCTTAAAAAGTGGCTCGTAGTTCTCTAAAGTGGCGCGTCCGGCTTGCAAATCACCCCAATCTTCAGGATAGTTTGTCTTGATATAGGTTTTGACAAAAGCTTTACCACCAGGAAAAAATTTCCAGTCTTTTTGAACTGTTTTTAGAGGTTCTTTGGCAATTTTCTCAGCACCTCGTAAGATTTTCATCCTGTAACGACAGTCATCCCAAGTGCGGTTACCGCCTAAAGTGGATTTTAAAGTCTCGAACAATTGGGGAATTAATTCAGCACCTGCTAACCCTTGCAGCTTTTCTTCGATTTCTAGAAGAGGACGAGCAATTTCTAGGAATGCTTCTGAACGCCAGTAAGCAAGTAAAAAAGGCTTTTCGAGACAGGGGATACTATCAAGTGTTTGCTTGAGTGCTTCACGTCCTCCTGAGGAGTCAAGGGAAGTTAGTCCCTGTTCCCAAGCAATATCAGGTAAGTATGCGATCGCCGAACTGGGAATATTAGTTTCAGACTTACCCAAAACACGCCCTACTCTACCAATTCTCTGCCAAAAAGAGGCGCGATCGCGAGCTGAAAAAATCAACCAATCCAAATTTTGCCTTGTAGGTGCAGGATTTCTTTCAAAATTAAATCCTACATCTACTGTACTTGTAGCTAGGATAACAGAGCGTTGTGCTGCTGATTTACGTTCCGGTTGCGGAGTAGAACCTGTAATTCTTCCAAAGTTACCGCCAAGACCTCTTTGATAAAGCAGATCCGCTAAGCGATTAATATGGTCTTTAGAGTCTAGGATCACAGCACCATTGCAATCTGGACGTTCTCGGAAGCGCTGTACTACTTCTTGGGCTAACTCTGCTAACCACTGTTCCTTATCAGGCTGCGATCGTAATTCCAGGTTAACAGATGTTTGCGATGGTAAAAGATGAGAGTTATCAGTTTCACAATCAATTCTGGTTATTTTAACACCTTTAGCTTGCAAATTTTGCAGTGCTAATTCACAAGCTTTTTCGGGAGTTGCTGTCAACATAACCACTCGCCGTCCAGATTGGAAAAAACCAAAAATGTGAGAATATGCTAGATAAAACAGCAGTCCCACAAGTTGTTTAGCGTCATAGAGATGGAATTCGTCAAAAATGACTGTGGCGAATTTTGTGTAAAAACCAGTGGCGATGTTATCCCGATCTAACTTGTTGTAGGCAAAGAAAGTAGCGTAGTAGAAAATATCAGGATTGGTGACTAAAAGAATAGGTTGATTACCACCTACATCTGGAAAAACTGTAGCTGGGCTTCGTAACACATTATACAGCTTTTCTCCTGGACGCTTACCTACTTTATCGTTAGGCCATGCTCTAACTTCTTTAGCAGAAGCAGATTTAACCACATGAGGTAAACCCGCCTCCTTGACAAACTTTTCTGCTGCTTCCCGTTGCTGTTCTACTAAAGCGTTAGTTGGGGCTATGTAAACAGCACTTTTTGTTGGTTCATGCGACAAGACTGTTAATCCAGCTTTGGTTTTACCTGTACCAGTAGGTGATAAATCGAGAATAATATCAGCATGACGAGACTTTTCAAATACATCGACTTGATGTTGAAGCGCATCTCTCATGAATGACAATTCATTTGGTAGAGATACACATGCTGAAATACTACGATTTTCCAGCGTGGTAAATAATCTTTCATGAGTCATTCCTTGTACCTCCACCACAAAAATGTAAACCTGCTGGCACAACCATTTCACCAACTTGCCAAGCTGCTCCGCGAAAGTGAAGTTTCTTTAACAAAGATGCCGGAGGCATGGAAATTAAATCGAAAGACAAAACCTCTATGTCTGTTGGTAAATCGGCTACACTCAGATAGTTTTGACTTTGGTATTCACCTTTTGGTAACACAGTAACGTCAAATTCACTAAGAACATTTACCTTGACTTTACTCATGAATTTACCGAGACGAATGTAATCTGGTAATTCGTAATTGCCAAATACCAAAGTTTGAAATTTGTTGCCACGCTCAATCATGCGTAACCGTCCAGTTTGTGGGAAATTGCTGGCTCTAAATGAATTTGGTTTTTTACCTTGCCTTTGTATGGGCAAATCTTCACGAGTAGTAGCGACACGGTTATTAGTCATTGCGAACCAATAAGCATCAGACAAGGCATTGAACCGTTCAAACCTGAAAGTAACTTTGCCATTGATAGGGTAAGCTGGTAATACATAACAGCTTTGTGCTATGGCTTGTAAATCTTCTCGGTAGGTAGGTCGTCCTGTAGCTTCACCTTGGAGACGATAAGGGGAATTTACCCAAGCAAAAGCGTAGGCAAGAGCATAATTCCCAATAGCCCCTTCAGTGTAATATGTATCAGATAATTCCCTAGAAGCAAAGAAGACTGGTTCGGCACACCATAATTCTATAAGGCGTGCTTGTAAGAAATTCTGTGTTGACATATAGGATTCTTATTTGATTTTTGAAATACACGTAGGGTGGGCATTGCCCACCAAAACCCGTATATGGTGGGCAATGCCCACCTAACCCTGTCAAGGTGGCTCAAAACACTGCTTTGGAAGTCGCCATTTTTCGATATTTAACCTTCGTGTTCTTCTCCCAAGGGGAGACGCTTCGCGAACGTGCCTTCGCGGTTCAAAAATATTTTTTAACCACGAAGACGCAAAGAACACGAAGAAAAATATCATTTTTATGCTTCACTTTGACAGGGCTAGCAATGCCCACCCTACACTACGTATATATTTTTCACGCTATAGGGGCACGCATTCCTATGCATTAACTTTCTACTTCAACTGAGGTCTTTTTTCCCTTACCTTTGCTCTTTTTAGACTCAGCAGGAACTTGACGGAAAGGCTCGTAAGATTGGTTTAATTGCTTTAAGAAATTATCGCGTTCTGCTTCAGACCAGTGACGGTCAATATCTGTAATTAAAGCTGCTAATTCGTCTTCAGATAGCTGCAAAGAAACTCCTCGCTTGTTAGTCCAAGTAGAAATAACTTGCTTAGTCGCTGTAATTAGTACATCAGTTTTAAGCGGGTGTTCTAAAGGTTTCGGCAAAGCATCGTAAACTGCTTGTACTAATTCCAGGGAACTAGGAAGTTCAGTAATGCTGCCAAATACTCCTAGTATTTGGTTTTCCATTCGTCCAATGCGACTGGAAACAGCACCATAACGAGTTGTTAATAGAATATTGCCAATGATATATCGCAATTCATCAGCAGTGACATCTTTGAGGGTGACGACATCAAGGAAATGAACTCCGGGTTTAATGTATTCGCTGGTATTTAAAGCTGTTGATGCATTGCCGTTTTGGTCACGCATTGTGCCATTTTCAAAGATGGCGTTGATAGTGCGATCTCCTAAAACATCGGTCGCAGGTAAAATACTAAAAGCATCCTCAGTCCAAACCCGACTTTTTTGTGCGCCACCGCCACCAGCAGCGAAACCATAGAGAAAACAATCTATACACATTTCACATGGTGAATTAGTGTTTAGCGAACAAAGAGAACCGTCTTTGCTAGTGTGTAATAACTCATGCGCTCTTAAAAATTCCCTTCCATATCGCCGTTCTGGTGCTACTTGTTTGCGCTTAGTCATGACCAAGCGTTGAATTACGTTTTCATCTACAACTCCAGCCTGAACAAATTCGCTACATATTGGCTCACCAGAACCTTCTGTACGAAAGATTGTCTCAGAATGAGTTTTCCTCAGAACAACTAAACTGATAAACCGTCCCTTGGGGAAATTTTCATAAGTTTGGGCAAGAACCGGAGTCAGCTTGTTAATGGACATGAAAACCTCCTAATTAAATAAATGTGCTATAGAAATCCTATTTGATTTTTGAAATACACCTAGGGTGAGCACTGCCCACCAAAACACGGATATGGTGGGCAGTGCCCACCCTACACAACTTAAAATTTTTCACAGATCATTTAGGATTGCTATAGTTTCAACCGAGTTATCTTCAGACTTACTTTTTAGCTGCTGTTGAGCTTCCTGAAAGAAAAACAAATAAGCTGCTTCAAGCGTGTCTTTATCGTTCAAAAGCTTTTCGGGACGAGAGTTATAAACTTCCTGATAAAGCTTTCGCAAAACATCGTAATATCTCTTGACTTGCTCATACTTGTTAGCACCGACGCCATGTTGTCGGATGCGGTCTAAGCGAGTATGATATTGCTGTACTAAAGCAGCAAAAATAAAATCTAAATCCATGTGAGATTTTTGGGAACGAACTGCTGCGGTAAAAGCCGTAAAAGGTTCTGATAAAGACGTGCGTTTAAAAGAACTTCCTCGTAAATTAGCTTCAGCAGCAATCTGACTAGCTTCTCGCATATATTGAGTTAAAAGTGTATTTTCATTAGGCATAAGGCTCTCCAGTAAAGTATTTAATGGGTCACGAATGCGGCTCCAGTTAGATTCCAGATTTGGTTCATCTTGCTCACGCAAAATCCAACGTAGGAGGACATAATAAAGTTCAATTGGTCTTCCTGCTGCACGGGCTAAGTCGTACAAGCAATCATCAGCTTTTTGAATACTGGAAACTGCTGTTGCTAGTTTGCCAAGACAACGCAGTCGTTGAAGAATTACCAGTGCATCCTGACTCTTTTTATAACTTCCATTACCAAGCAAAGGTTGAAGTCCAGCGGGAACTCCTTCTACTCGTCCGTAAATATCATCAGATAGTTCTACTTCTAGGTTTCCACTTAAGGTAAACGGAAAGCCGATGTCTATAGACAAAGATATTTCCAAAGCCAGCCGCAGTGACTTGAGTAATGCTACAGAAAGATTTGCATCTCCCCAACCAATGGGAGTGACCACATTTGTGTGGATAAATTCTCGACGTTTTGGAAATGCAAAACCAACAACTTTGTTTGGATTAAATTTTAGAATCCCATCCCGATATAGTTGAAGTTCATCAACAGCTACAGGACCTCCCTCAGAATTTGTAGCCGCCAGATACTCTATGTAATCTCTCCATATTCTCAGAAGATCTGGACAAGACCCTCTAGGCAATGCGAAATGTAAATAGAGAGGATCTTGTTTTTTCACAGCCGGAAAATTTGCCCCAACTGCCATTAACTGGTATGCTAAAGCTGCAATTGCATCAGCTTGGCGTTTCGGTTCTGCACTTAGCCCGCCAGGTAAGCGATTAGAAAAAGCTTGCACTTTTGTACCAGGTGGCATACTGTCAGAAATTAGGTCGTCTGTTTCACCAAAAGTAGAACCTAAAGAGCAGCGCTGCCGAGGATTTGCCTCTACATAAGCATTGAAATCCTCAACTCGATGCAAGCAATCAGTAGTAGGTAAGTTTAACATTCTAGCGACAGATGCTACCATTTCTGGAGAAGCTTCAGATATTTGTGTCTTTTGCATACTTTCCCTTCTCATTAGTAAAGATTCACGCAGAGCATCTTGAATACCCTCCACTCCTCTCACAGCTGCCTTTGCTGCAAATAGAGGTCTACCGTATTGTCCATTAAATGCCTCAAGTGCTGCTCTTTGTTGCTCAGAAATTCCAGTATGACGGGCAATTTTATCCCAAACTTCTTTCGGGTTAATGCCTACTTCTCGATAACTGAGATACGCCGCCTTCAAACCTTCAGAGATGGCAAATTCTTCTGCATTACTAACCGGTAGTAGTCCAACTGCATCTGCACCAGCTGCATCTCCCCACTTTGTTATATCTTTTGCCACCTTATCTAGTTTGAAACCAGCTTTTTTCTTTTCTAAAAGAGCCAGTACATTCACCAGTACTTCCTCAACGTTGTGATGAATAGCTTGATGGGCAATTTTGATACCATCCTTTGTTGAACGCACTAGTTTTTCAATGTTATTGCCAAAAACTTGGTCAATTTTCTCTTGCCAAACAGCGGCTATGTCTGTTGTCAAATCCACTGTTGGCAAAGCCTGTCCTTCAAAAAGTTCTCCATCTGGAAAAATTGCCAAAGGAATCAGTCCGTGCTTTTGTAAAACCTCCTCACAAGCACCCAGTAAAAGCGCCGTGATGTAACCTTTATCCTCCGACACACGCACTCTCAAAAGGTTGCTTTGTCGCTCAAAAGCAACAGTCAATTCTGTTTGAATTTTGCGAAAACGCTCTGACTCTGGAATTCCTAAATCAAATAAATCTGCAGATGTAATCATCGCCGCCCAGCGTTCAATTGCTGGATCTTCCGGTAAAAATCTTGCTCCATCACTGACGTTGTGACCTGAGTGGCGTTCAATCAGCCGTCTGGCTAACTCCAAATCCGCTTCTGTGGAAATAAAACCAAGTACACCAGCCAGATCTAGCTGTTCTCGCAAAAATCCCGGATTTCTGGCTAAGGCTTTGACGTTGCGTCCTGATGAATCTAATTCGTTGAGATCGTGAACAGCGGTTGCAGCGAGGAGTACAGGTCGTTTATCTTCAGGGACACCCCCAATACGGCTAACTGTCATAATAAATTGACACGCAGAATCCAGATGTTCTGCAAGGGTTGTTCCCTTTCTGACACCGTACTGGTGATGGGTTCCCAGGCGTTCGTATAGCAGAGGGCGAATTTCGCTGAAATAACGCTCCTCCAAAGTTTTCGGAGGAAGGTTCAAAAGCCGGGTGCGCTTGGACATATACATATAGGTCAATCAAAATCTAGTTTGATTCCGAATCTTAGACTTGGGACTGTTACTTATACTGAATATTTCGCTCGCTGATAAAGTTTTGCTGTGGCTGTTTTCAGTGTTTTCCCTGATAAATCGGGAAATATAGTACTGATGGGGTGTCAGCACAAACGTCAGATCAGCAAGATGAGCTTGCCGATTTGTCACTACACTTGCCTGCCATAACTGGATTTACAAGTACAATTAAAATATGACACAAGTTTTTTTGGAAGTGCAAGTGCATTTGAGCAATGCCGCGAAAAAAAGAAACAATTACACTGTCAATTCCGCCAGGGACTAAGGAGCAACTAGAGGCGATCGCCTGCCGATTGAAAATTCTGTGGGGCAAAGACCCCAGTGTTTCCGGGTTAATTGTGGCGATCGCCCAACAAGCTGTAGAAGTTGGAAAGCCGTTCATCCTTGACTCTAATCAAGTCAATGCCTTACAGCAGGCAATAAAAGCCTTAAATGATGCAGGTCGCGTAGGGGAGGCGCAAACTGTACTTGCACTTTTGTTAGACAGAGGCAATATGGCAGCCTCCTTGCGTCAATCTCTGATGAAACAACTCAATCAACCTACCCAACTATGGCGGAATCAAATTGAAGAGCAAGTTAAAAAACAACAACCTTTCCAGATTCTCTACCATGACTCACAAGAAAAGGATTTAGATTACACCGTTCGTTATGCTGAAGTTCGCTTTTTTGATAACCGCTTCTATCTATTAATCTGGTGTGAAGAAACTCAAGATGTAGAAAATGACATCCCAGATTTACCAGAACTATGGCATAACCGTTGCTTGCGTTTTGACCGCATTCAGTCAATTGTCCCAATCAGTGGCAATTGGCGAGGTGAACTAGATCATATCGTAGTATACTTACACTTTCGCGGTTGGCTGAAAAAAGCTTATCAACGTAGACCAGGGGAAGACTTAGAAGATGAAATTGTCGGAGAAGTGCGACAGGTAGTGCGGAAAGTCGTAAATCATTTTTGGTTAATTAGAGAAGTCTTGCGATATTGGGACGAATGCGCGATTGTTGCGCCTGACAGTATGCGTAAACGTATACAGCAAAAGCTTTATCAGTTATGCGATTTGTACGATATCAAAACCAATCCGTGAACTGTATCAAGACTTAAATCTTCATCTTTTAATCACTAGTCATCTTGAAGATAAAAAGCTGCTAGTGCCTCTATATCCTCATTTCTATTCTTGAGATGCTCGAATTGCTTAACTTTGTTTACTACACAGTCAATCGACTCCTCATACTCCTGAAGTTGAATTTTATGTGTTTTGATCTGTTTCTCATTTTTAGAAAGAATTTGTAACATTTTTTCACAAGTTTTTTCTATAACACTGATGCGATGTTCATGCTCAGAAAGCTGATGGTCTAAGGTTTTCGTCTTCTAAACGAACTAAATCATCCAACACAGCTAAGTAAAACTGC
>CAZZVG010000163.1:0-8743 GCA_964657295.1 Iningainema sp.
TTTGACTTTTGACTTTTGACTTCCCCGAAGGGGCTGACTCCTTCTTATAGGGACTTCAATAGGAACTGCTCTCCTGTCGTCGGATGAATACCTAGTGATTCATCCAAATCTTGCTTGGTAATACCCTTGCGAATAGCAACAGCGAGACTTTGAATAATATCTGCTGCGTTTTCACCCACCATGTGAGCGCCTAAAACGCTGTCAGATGTACCCTCAACCACTATCTTGATCGTAGCTTGTTCATCCTCTTTAGTAAGTTGATACAACAAAGGTTGAAAGCGTTTGTAGTAGCATTTGACAGATTTCCCAAATTTTTCCCGTGCTTTTTCCTCGCTCATCCCTACAGTTGCTGCTTCTGGACGGGTAAAAATGGCAGAAGGCACATAATCATAATTTGGCTTTTGCTGCTTTTTGCCAAAAACTGTGTTGGCAAAAGCATTAGCTTCTGCAATGGCAACAGGTGTCAATGGCAGGCGATTAGTGCAATCACCCACGGCAAAAATGTTTTCCTGAGTAGTGCGGCTGTATTCATCTACTTTGATTGCGCCTTTTTCCCCTAGTTCAACTCCAGCGTTTTCCAAACCAAGATTTTCGGTATTTGGGGCACGACCTGTAGCAACTAAGATAGTGTCTGTAGCAATTATTGTTTGGGAGTCGTCAGCAAGGGTTAACACCAAAATATCTTCTGAGTATTTGATTTCTTTAACGGTGCTGTTGTTGAAGAAGCGGACTCCACGTTTGCTCAAACCTTCTTGGACGCCACTGCGGATGTCGTGATCAAACCCTGATAAAATCATCTCATCTCTATCGATGAGCGTCACCTCGCAACCGAAAGCGTTCATCATGCTGGAAAATTCTACACCTATATAACCGCCTCCCAGAATTGCCAACCGTTTGGGTAAATAGGGTAGGTGAAACATCTCGCGGGAGGAAAGGGTGTAATCTATTCCGGGGATATCCGGTTTCATCGGGTATCCGCCCACAGCAATCAAGATTTTATCCGATGTCACCTTGCGTCCATTAATTTCAATGGTGTGAGCATCAACGAAAGTCGCGTGACTCTGAATTAATTCAATTCCAGCTTTTTGGAACTCTTCTAGATAGGATTGCTGAATGGTTTCGATCTGCTGGTGTATAGACTTGATAAAGAGTGTCCAGTCAAAGTGCCGAGGGCAATCATCACTCCACCCATAGCTATTCGCTATTTGATTTTTTAAGGCGAAGTCAGCAGCGTAGACAATAAGTTTTTTGGGAATACAGCCGCGATTTACACAAGTACCACCCAGGGCTTCAAGTTCGGCAACAACGACACGCGCACCATAGCTAGCTGCTGTTTTAGCTGCTGCTAGCCCTCCAGAACCAGCACCAATGACAAACAGATCGTAATCAAACGTCATGACTTTCGGGGAGAATGAAGAGGAAGGAACGTATTTTATCTTCTATCTTCACTTTTATTACTGCGATCGTCATCTATCTTCCTCTTGAGTTTTTTGATTGGCAGAGATTCATCCCCATAGTTAGATACTGAAGAATAAATCCGCTCCCGAGTGTATCGCGCTATGCAGTTACCTCAAACCGCCAGAGGACGATTTCTCAAAGGAACAAGAGCTTCATGTAGAACACTCGGCTTCGCATTCAGATAAACCTCACAGCAGTTGCTATCGTTGTATCCAACCACAATCGCTCCAATGGATGTACCAATCTCTGGATACATCTCTTGACTCATTTCTCCCTCATCCAAAAAGTCAGGGATCTTAATCAAACCTTTTACTGAGGACTCACCAAGATTTACAAAAAGCCCGAAAGGGGCATGATACTCAACTCTACCCTGCACAAGCTGACCGAGCTTGTACTTCGACTTGATTTGCTCCCAACTTTGACCGAAAATCATCGAGCACAAGCCCCAACTTGTTTTTCCCGCAAAATGCTACCCAACCGCAAAATCTGTAAACTGACGCATATAGGGAGTGTGAAATCCCAGTACAATATCTTGCTTTGACACCCCCATCTCCATTAATTCAACCGCAATGTCATCTTCTGTCCCATTCCACTGAATCCAAATCTTACTATTTTTAATATCTAGATGCATCACAGGGCCATAAACCCGTCGCCCTTTATCCCAGCCAACATAAATCAGCTGATAATGGTCGTGTACGGTATCAAAAATGGTTTGCATTTCCAATTCATCATCCTGGTTGCAGGATGTTCGACGTTTGGCATAATCAGTCAATACATGCTGAACATATTCTCGATATTCTTCTAGTTTTGCCATTGCACAATCTCCTCCTTTACTGGATCGAATATGAGTAGAGTGATTTGGCTGCGTTGAATGACTGAATGAATAAATGGTGTGGTGAAGAACTCTTCATAGATGACTAATGGTACTGCTAAATATAAAACACGCTTTGGATCATAATCTGCTAATGCATAACGATAATTGATAAACTGTCCTAACGCTGTATGAAATTCTGATATGGTGGAAGGACTTAAAAAACTTTTCACTTCAACAGCAATTTTTTGTCCATCTCTGTCTGCCACAATTAGTTTTTCTGCGGCGAGGTCAATAAATATATTGGTAATGCGGTCTACAGCAATTCGTAGCGGGTCATCAGTAATCACCCACCCTTCTTTTTGAAGTGACGTTTTTACTACATCATGAAATCTATCCTTAGCTGACATATCCTGCTTTCTCAAGCTTATACTAAGTATTGTAGCAATGGCGTGTAGATACGTGGCAGCAAATACTTCTTCAACGGGCGCAATCGCACCATAGCTAGAGAAGGCAGGCTACGGGATTGTGCTACATCAGTTAGCTTCCTCTAAGCGGTATTGGCGTAGTCAGACAATTCGGGACGATCGCCTCACCCAACTTAATGATTCTTTGTTAACCTTGAAATCAAGAGAATACAGATCCGATCGATAACTCTTTTAGGTAAATCCTCATGTCTACCAACTCTCCTCCTCTCATCGAAATAGTCACCCCGGAGCGCTGGGTGGGGTGGAGCATGGAGTTTATTGAGGCGGGTTATACGGGGTTATTAGTCAAAAATGGTCAGATGGTGCGGAAATGGCAACCGGGGCGTCATTTTAGCTTCGCCCTACCCTTGTTAGAACAATGCCAACTGATTTTGGTAGACACCAAGATTCGCAACCTAGAAATTGTGTCTAATGGAGACTTTCTATCCCAAGACCAGTATTTGATTAATGTCTCTCTGAACGTAATGTATCAGGTTGTGGACGCTAAACGAGTGGCTTTGGAATTATCTGAGCCGATCGCCGCCCTCGTTAGTGCAGTTAAAGATACATTGGGAGAAGTCATTGGTCAGCTGCGTGTGGAGCAGTTGACGACTCAAGGAAGAGCGCACATTCGGCAACACATCCTTAATAATACCGAAGTTTCCTATTCCTTAGGCTTTGCTCTGGAAGATGTCAGGGTGAATGACATTAGTTTTCCCCAAAATCGTGGTATAATCCGACAGGTTGAAGGCATGAGCGCTCGAGAAGAAGCAGAACACCAAGCAGCGCTCAAAGTCCAAATTGCTCAGGCAGGTCGCCCAGAGAGAGAATCCCCACCTGTGCAGCAGGTTAATATTATTACTGGACCCAATCCTAACTCTAGCGAACCTGCCCTTGGCGCAACTCTAGAAGCCACTAGTGTTGCGATTGAAGGAAAATCATCACCGACCGCCAGTCTACCAACTCGCGATGCTGTAGTGCTGGCTCCCACAGTATTTGACCCAGATTCTGGAACAACGACGATCGCCCGTTTAGTCAATGATTCAGGTGCGATCGCTATTTTGTCAACGGGCGCATTCACTATTGGACGCGAACCTAGCAATACCCTCATCCTGGACGATGCTCTAAGTTCGCGCTACCATGCCCGAATAGATCAAGTTACTGACAATCAAGGAACACGTTACCAGCTTGTGGATCTGGGTAGTTCCAATGGCACCTTTGTTGATAAACAACGCCTTGTCCCCAACCAACCTTTATGGCTTAATTCGGGACATGTGATCAGAATTGGTCGTCAGACATGGACTTTTGAAATTTGAGTAAGCAGATCGTCCCAGCTTGAAACCTCTGTCTTCAGGCAAGGAGACTTCAGCATAGCCCAATTCTGCCTTTCGTTTGTAATAACAAGCAACTTCTCATGTTTTTTTAAGGCTGGTTTAAGAAACTAACATTATATTGATAATTACATCAAGAAAAAACACTCTTTTATGTGTGTCAAAACGTTATCTGTCATTCGTCTTTTTTTACACAAAGAATGATATTCCTGAGCAGATGTGCTAATTTTTTGACGGGACAATTGATGAATTAATAGAAAGTTTCAATGTATGTAAAGACGGAATTTTATATATACGAACGTCACGATTTAGTAAGATGACTACTCTTATTTATCGTGTTTTGGTAAACGAGCGCTGTAGGCAACTGATGTTAGCGCAGCGGTAGCGAGTCTTCTCCTGACGGAGACGCTTCGCTACCGCGAACAAGCGTCAGGGCAGTTTTTACATATGTTGTAATTTAAAGAAAAAATATACAAATAAACAACGAGCAACAAACAACATGGTGAATAAGAACTTGGTACGACGACGCAATTTTATAGCAGGTATTGGAGCAGGAGCTATACTCGCAAGTGCAGGAGCAATCCTGAAACAGACATCTGGAAAATCCGATAATGCAACTCCCCAAACTCATAATGCAACCAAATTAGTAACCTCAAGCGCTGTTGCTGCCCAACCTTCAGGTAAGGCATTACCGGAGTTTCAGGGCATAAGCCAGTGGCTAAATTCTCCTCCCCTAACAACCGAAAGTATTAAAGGGAAGGTTGTGATGATTCATTTTTGGACTTTTGGGTGTATAAATTGTCAGCGAACTCTCCCCTATGTTGTGCGATGGCATGAACAATTTGCGGCAAAAGGACTGAAGGTGATTGGGGTACACACTCCTGAGTTTGCATTTGAGCGAGATGCAAACAATGTACAAAGAGCGTTGAAGCAACATAAAATTACTTATGCTGTTCCTTTAGATAACGAATTCAAAACCTGGAACGCTTACCAAAACCAATATTGGCCACATTTATTTTTAACAGATCGTCAGGGGTTCCTGCGTTATGACCATATTGGAGAAGGAGCCTACGATCTCACAGAACAAACAATCCGTCGGTTATTAGGATAGTCATCAACGGTAAACGAGTCACTGTAAAGCAGACTACTATTACCTTTATCCACCGTAGTGATGGGTATGCATGTCGGTTTACACCAATTAATACCGATTTACTCCAAGATTTAGTTATTTAGTAATACGACAAATGGCGATTTCTACTGTGTCGGCTGGGCTAGCACTGCTGGGTGGATTTTTGACCGTGCTGTCACCCTGTGTTCTCCCTATATTACCTGTGTTAGTAGGTCGCTCCCTACAGTCTCATCGTTATGGTCCCATTGCTTTGGTGGCAGGTTTGATTAGCGGATTTGCTGTCGCAGGGAGTCTTTTGGGAGTAACATCAAGCTGGTTTACAGGATTGGCTAACTGGTTGCGAACTATCGCAATTTTCCTCCTACTGTTCATGGGAATTCTGGCGGCTTTTCCTAAGTGGAGTTACTGGTTGTTAAGTTACTTACCAAAACGTCAAAGAAGCACAGAGCGCGTGCGTATGGGATTAAGAGGAGAGTTTTGGTTAGGAACTCAGTTAGGTTTGCTGTGGACACCTTGTGCCGGACCTGTTTTAGGAAGCATACTTGTCTTAGCAGCAGCTAAACATCAAGTTGCAAGTGCCTTCGCTTTGCTTGTTATTTATGGTGTGGGAGCAGCATTACCTTTGCTGGCACTAGCTTACGGAGGTCGCCGTTTAGGTCAACAGTTACTGAAGTTGCGCTCTCACAGCATGATTCTGCAAAGAGTGGGGGGTGTGATGATCGCAGCAACGGCGATCGCAATTCTCTTGGGTTGGGATGTCCAAATACAACTCTGGCTGGCACCACTTTTCCCCCCTTTACCACTATGATGTGACTATATGTAGCTTTCAGCACTGATCAACAGTTACCTGAAGACCACATACTTTTATAATCCAACGAAATATCAAAATAGATTTTTACTCATAGACCTCAAATAGTCGAGAGGCACATTTTATGAAGGCGTCTGCTCCTGCCAAAAAATCACGCTCGCAACCAAGTCAGGCTCTTTTAGCCAAGATATTTCACTGGGTTAACATCATTAGCTTGCTGTTAATGATGACCAGTGGATTACAGATATACAATGCTAATCCAGTTTTCGGTGGACGTGGAGGTTGGCATTTTCCGTCCCTATTTTTGCTAGGAGGGTGGCTAGGTGGTGGTAGACACTGGCATTTTGCTGCTATGTGGCTGTTCGCAATGAATTTACTGTGGTATGGATTATACATTTTGATTGAGAAACGTTGGAAGCGTCGGTTTGTGGGTGTTAGTGACTTGAAAGCACTGCAAGCAGGTCAAAACCCAAAACGGAAAATCTATGCTTGGCATCGAGTCGTCTACACTGCGATCGTTCCGATTCTCTTGCTGGCGATCATCAGTGGGTTGGGAATGTATAAACCGGCTCAGTTTCATTGGCTAGTTGACTTACTTGGAAGTTGGCAGGCAATACGAGTGGTTCATTTTGCCACCATTCCCATCGTGGTTGTTTTTGTGATCGTCCACTTTTTGTTAGGACTGAAAGTAGGAGGTTATCGGTTAATTAATTCTATTTTTTGGTAGAGGTGCCTTATGGAGCCAATTCTTCGTCCTCGACAACTATTAACTCGCCGTCAACTACTTCAACTATCGGGACTTTCTGCTACCAGTTTGCTGATGTCTGGTTGTGGATCTCGTTTGTTTGACGACGTTGCACAGAAAACTTTTGAGCCTCTCAACCAAAGTGTAGAAGCTTTAATACTGAATCCCCAAAAGCCTGTCCCAGAATTTCCTGTCAGTGCAATCGAGCCTAAAGCTCTTCTAATCAATACGTTTAACTCTGTTCCTAATATTGACCTAAAAACATATCGACTAACTATTGATGGTGAGGTAAATCATCCAATGCAATTAAGCATCACGGATCTTCAGAAAATGCCTCTGACTTCAATGGTCATTCGTCATGTTTGTGTCGAAGGTTGGGCGGCGATCGTTCAATGGGGAGGAGTACGATTACGAGACTTAATATCTTTGGCTGTTCCCAAAAAGGACGCTCGCTTTGTTTACTTCAAATCTGCTGATGGGTACTACGAAAGCTGGGATATGCCTTCATCTCTCCATCCTCAGACTTTGATGGCTTATCAGAAAAATGGTCAACCGTTATTATCTGATAACGGGGCACCTCTACGTCTGGCTTCTCCCATTAAACTCGGTTACAAACAAAGTAAATGGGTGACTCGTATTACACTGGTTAATCGCCTGACACCTTCCAAGGGCTACTGGGAAGACCAAGGTTATGAGTGGTATGGCGGATTGTAGTTGAGCCATCATATGTTTTTGCAACAAGATCGTCTCGTACACCCAAGGACTAGTCTGTTGTTCGTACCAGGGAGCAAGCCCGCAGAAGTCACCTAGATCCACCATCCAAAGAACTTCACTCTGCCAGTTATAAACCTTCTTAGTTGTATCTCATACACAAAACCCCCTCTCAAGGTTGCCGCTAAGAGCGATCTTGAGAGGATTTTGTATGTGACTCAAACGAGAAACGCTATGATAGCAACAATTATGAGCGTGCATCAAGTGTCAAAAGACAATCGTCAGATTTCATTAAATAAATCTTTAGCTTGATTTTACATAACAAGATCAAAAAATTATCTAATTTACTTATAATTATCATAATTAAAAACAAAGACTATCAAAATATAGATTTGTTAAATTTTTTTACTCGATCTGAAAATTTTCTAGGTAATAAAAATTACAGATTAACTAATCATTTCTGCCAAGAAATTGTGAGGATCTTCCTAAAAGTATGTTTTTAACATTTTTTCAATGTGTTTTAATCAGTGTAAAAGGATGTTTTAAAAGACTTTTTTAGTCTGAGGGTCAGCACCGCAAAGGATCTCAGTATATTGCTAAAACTTTGATTGAGCATTGTACTTAAAGAGAGTGTAGTTTTGTACTCATTAGATCTTTCAAGACTTTTTAAGCATCCTTTGAATTTGACTTTGATTCATGAGAAAATAATCACAAATATTTCTATCACCTGTCACCCTTTGTTAAGCTGATAAGACTGTAAGCATTCAGCTTTTAGCTATAGCGCCTGTATAACTGTACAACTTGTAAGATATCAAACTAAATTATCTATATTCACCAAATTCCTTTCAAAGCCGCTAGCTGACAGCTGACACAATACCTTTCTAAATTGGTCGTCTCAATTAACTCAATGAAATCAGGATTGATTCTGTCATGTACGCATACCAGATGTCTTCTCGGAACGTACTATCTTGCTTACTAGTAGTGTCTCTAGTTTTTACAAGCGCCTGTTCCAATCAGACTTCTGACAAGAATTTGCCTAATAGTACAAGCAGCGCTGACAACAAAAAAGTCATTCGTATTGCCATCGGAACCCAAGATCAAACTGTTAACACGGTGACGGGAGGTGCAGTCATTCGGGAGGAAAAACTATTAGAAAAGTACTTACCTAAGACGGGTAAATATGAAAATGTCAAATACAAAATCGAGTGGACAAGCTATACATCAGGGCCTCCCATAACTAATAAAATGCTGGCAAATCAAATTGATATTGGCATGATGGGTGA
>CAZZVG010000164.1:0-8734 GCA_964657295.1 Iningainema sp.
GTAAATCTTGGCAATAGTCAGCTAGAAAAGGAGAACGATAGTTATTTTGAGTCCATAAAATAGGGAAAAAGAATTCGTCCATGGTTGTTTCTTTCCCTCTTCTGTAGCGGCCAAAAACATGATATACGTTAGTTTCCCTAAAGTATGCGTCAGCAGGAATGGTATGAACGCCAATGCTACGGCGAACTTTATCAAGACTATTATTTGGTCCTGAACCATGCCAGATATCTCCATGGTGTATGACACAACTACCAGCGGAAACCTCTATCTGGATCGTTTCTGGCTGTACTAAATCAGCAGCAGCCTTTTCCATCTCCCAACGATAATTTTTTTGTCTGAGGACTTCATACTCATTTGTTATACGACAGCTCTTAGCTGGCGTATCTAGGAGAGGCCACTTGTGGGAACCTTTAACATACTCAATTGTGCCGGCATTAGCCTTAGTATCATCTAAGGCAATCCAGCAGGTCGTCATCTCACGCGGATTAATATAACCAATATATCTGGCATCTTGATGCATTGAAACTGCTCGTGCTCCTGGCACTTTCATAAAAACACTATCTTGGGCAAGACGCGCTCCAGCCCATCCTGCTAGAGTTGCAGTCAGTCGTCCAATTTCTGCTGACAGAGTGACGCCAGCAATAGTTAAGTCACATTTCCACGCATTATAGATGTTGCGGGTAACGTCTGGCAATCCTAAACCAGGTCGCCAATTCCATTCATCAGGGAAAATACCCGTTTCAAAATTACCGTAGAATAGAGGTTCAACTCTGTCTGCTAGTTTAACAACTAGGTTAGCATCAAGAAATCCTTCTATAATAAGGTATCCATCTTTTCTATACTGACATATCTGCTCTTGAGTAAGCTCAATAGGTTTGTAAGTCATAGTGGATCAGTACAATTGATAAATGTATTGATTTGCTGCTAAGCTGTTCCACATTTAACTTGCATAATTAGGGCGGGTATCTTGCCGGCCCCACAATACTTTCATTAAATTTAGATATGCAAACTAGATGTGGAACAGCTTATGCTCTGCAGTCATTAACGGTAGCTAAGGAACAAGGAACTCAGAATCTTGCACCATTATCAACAAGACCTAAAAAACCGGGTAAGTAGGTGGGCGGGAAAATTTAAAACTATGTAACGAAATATAAAATCTCTAGAATTGGCTCGTAGTTGCGCTTTAGCGCTCTTAACAGCAACAAACCATTTTGGGTTTATTTCCGCCCACCTACTTAACTAAGACGATAAATTAAGATTTTCAGGCTAAGTGGTTGGCACAAAATCCGGTTTTTGATCTAGGTGCAAGATGTGAGCCTAGTACACTATGTTAATTGATCCAGTAGTTAAATTTGAAATGCAATATATATCATGTCATTATCTTCATATACTTTGTAGACCTTAAGCTTTATATTGCATTTAGACAAACCATCAGTTAATCCAAAAACTAGCCCATGACCTGGACAATGAATATGCTGTTCGTCATGGAAACCGTCAACTAGATTAGAGCCTAAATGTGGACAAATAGCACTGACTGCATGAAGTCCGTAACTACTTCTAATAACCATAACATCTTCTTCTCTACTACCTATCTTGAATTTGAAGAGTACTTTTTCCCCAACAGATATGCTATGAGCAAGACAAAGAGCAATTGGCTCGCCTTTGGGAGAGTTAGTACTAACTGCAATGGTGAACTGTTTATCTAAATTCTTTTGCGTAGCGGTATTTACAGTTCCGCAATAATCTTTTCTTGTCCTTAAGTTGTCCTTGCTGATCTTAAATTGGACTCCACTAGAAAAGTTATCTTTAGATATTTCATTAGAAGAATGAAAAATATGTGTGTCGTAACCAGCTACACGATCTGGACTAAAGTATAATGTATCATCCAGGCTAACATTAACTGAAACTGCTATTCTTGTTTTATCAGAAATGTTTAGTTGCGCACCATGTAACACATCACCATGAAAAATTAAAAGACTGCCATCTAATAGAGCTAATCTTTGAGGATTGGAAAGTTCGATACCATGAGCAATAAAAGGTACTCCTTCCATATGTTTAAGATCACTCTTGAAAGTATCAGTATAAAATATTAAACCGTTTTCTTCTGTTACACCTGCTATAGACCACCAGAATTCTAACGAATATGGAGCTCCAAACCAACTGTCTAAATGTGGACCATGAGCAAATGCTGCATATGGGTATTTTGCATTATATTCAAACACACTCTTAGGTAAAGTTTTTTTAGTGGTTTTTGTGGGCAATTTTTTTTTAAATACTTGGTCTGCGATCCTTACATATTCCTGACTAATTTTTTTAGCAGATGACTTAATTTGTGTGGATAATTTACTTAGAGTACTAGTATTTTTCGCATATTCTTTTGCATACATATGGTAGATATAATCTTCATACGTTAACTTTGAGTCTTTACCAACTAAGAATGGGTACTTAATGCGGACTAGAATAATAGTATTGATAAAAAACTCTTTTTCTATATTTAGGTCATATTTTCCTACTTCACATACCATTTTTATAATTTCATTTGTAGCTCTTTCTTTGACAAATTTCTCAAGAAGCATGATTTTCTCTGCTGGGTAGTACTCATGCAATCGATCCAGTCCTAATTGCTCAGCTTGTTTATAACATTTATAACCTGCAGTTATCTCAATTCCTTTTAGGAAAGTGTTTTTAATAAAATCATAACTTGTCTGTTTATACAGGAAATCGTCAAGAATGAAATACTGACCATTTGTGATAATTTGCTCAACGATTGTGTGTTTTTTTTCATTGATTGAGATATTATTCATAGCCCTGTATTATTAATTTCCTTAATTGAATTGTATTGACTTAAAGCCATACTCTGTTACGAAACGTAAACAGTGGTGCAAGAAAGACATCAGCTTAAAGACTTACCTGCTCTGCCTACGGCTACTCACGTTAAAGCCGATTTGTTGCCATCATGCGCATATTGGCTGGAGGACCCATCGCTGCTCCACGACGTATCGGTTTGAATAGACGTTTATTGATTGATGCCAAACGAAAGTGTAACAGAATACTTACCAGTACCAATTTCATTTCATACTGTGCAAAAGCTATTCCAATACAGTGACGATGACCGCCTCCAAATGGTAAATATTCGTATGGTGAAAATTGCCTCTCCAGAAAGCGCTCAGGTTTGAAAAGCTTGGGTTCAGGGTAGAGTTCCTCACGCTGATGAACTAAATAGATACAAGGAATCAGCAAAGTATTAGGTTCAAACTGGTAGCCTAATAAATTAAGAGGTGATTTTAAAATCCGAGCTATAGCAACTAAACCAGGTGGGTAGATGCGTAACGTCTCTTGACATATAGCTGTGAGATAAGGAAGTTGAGCAATGACGCTTGGGTCAGGGTCGGGATCGAGAGAGCTTAGCTCTTTTTCCAAATAGTTTTGAACTTTGGGACTTTGATCAATCCAGTACAAAGCCCAAGCTATAGCTGAAGCAGTGCTTTCATGACCTGCAAACAGAAGTGTCATTAATTCATCACGTAATTCTACATCCGTCATCGGTTGAGCAACCTCATCACCAGCCCTCAGCAATAAGCTGAGGATATCTTCACGAGAAGGGTCAGGGTGTTCGCGGCGTTGCAGGATTTCAGCATAAATAAGTTCATCCATTTGCTGCTTTTTACGCATAAAGCGTCCCCATGGACTCTGAGGACCTAAATCTCGCTGGAGAAAATTAAAAAAAAGCAAACTAGAAATTAAGGGAGATCCGATAGCATACTCTAGCAATGAAGTGTAGAGTTGCTTAAACTCTTCAGAACGCTTTCCTGGATGCAAACCAAATACCGTACTTAAGATAATCTGCAGAGAAATATTTTGGCTGAACGAATGAATGGAGAAGGGTTTGCCAGGAATCAAATGACTCATCGCTTGTTTAGTAGTCTCACATATCAGATGACCATAAGATCGCATACATTCTCCATGAAAGGCAGGTGCCAAAAGTCTACGCTGACGCTGATGGCGTTCATGATCTGACCACAATGACGAGTTCTTCCCTAGCAAAATAGCTGAAGGTCCGTTTCCTGGGATAGAACCAAACGTATCTGGAGCGGCAGTAAAGAGTTCCTGTAGAGCTTGTGGGTTGCTAATGAATACTTGAGAAACGTTTTTCCACTTCAGTGTGAAGATATCTCCATAATTCTGGAAACAGCCATCTAGAAATTCAAGAGGACGAGCAATCCATTGGACTGTCTGTAAAAAGGGTAAAGTTTGCGGACCATCGGGCAGTTTCATTTAAGTTTTCCTCGAATTTTTTGTTAATCCTCTACCATTATGGAGTGTCACACAATGTTTGTAATAAGCTAATAAGCATTTAAGCTGCAACATAGCATCTAAAATTAAAATAATCTTGGAACCATGCTCCTGAAAATCCTCAGAACGATTTCCAACGCTTACCCACTCTGATTAACTCAATTCCAGTTTTGTCTGCCAGATATGTTGCTAATCTTTTTAGCTTACTATGATTAGTCTCGAACGCGGTACCCATCCTTTAGGAACGGATCTGCCATTGAATAGAGCTTTGTCTTATCTTCACTACTCATGATGGGTTCACATGAAAAATCAACTAAATAAGCACGGCGTACATGATTGCTTGTGTTTTGACCACTTCGGTGAAAAACGGTGCTAGAAAGGATCACAATGCTTCCTGCTGCGGCAATGATTGGTATGCCAGATGCATCACCAAAATAACCTACCATTTCAATGCCACCCTCCTGTAGACGAATATGCGGTTGTTTGACCTTTGTACCAGCTTCTACATAAGGTAGGACGTAAATAGTACCTCTCTCTTCATTGACATCGTCAAGGGCACACCAACAAGTTATATAAGGTTTGTGTTCACTGTTGATGTAACCTGAGTCTTGATGCCAGCTAAACTCCATTCCTTTCTTTGGGGATTTTACAACATAGCTCTCGTAAAAGAAATAGGCAGTGTCGCTAAGAAAGCTACGGCAAATCTTTTCCATGAGACTGCTATAGATGAATTGGTGAACTTGATGGCTTTTATAATAAGCACAAAAGAAGTACCGTTGATCACGATGATTTAGTTTTTGGAAATCAATCCCTAATTGATCCATCTCTTTATTAGTTTCTACCAAAATGCGATCACATTCATTTCGTAACATCTCCAGCTGTTCTGCTGGAATTACTCGCTCAAGGATTACAAAGCCCTGCTCAAAGAAGTGCCGTCTCTGTTCCTCAACAATACAAAAGACTTCACTTACAAATGTCATTAAAGTCTTTCTCCCATTTCAATACAAAGTTGTACTTTACAGTATTCACTATTAAGTTCTGGTAGAATCAAAAAAAAGATCCCTAACTTTTCAAGTTTAAACATTACCGAAAATTATTCAATAAACAAGCAATAACCTTCCTTTTTTCTTCTTCCTTCGTTGCACCTATACGACTCGCTGTCCATTTTGCAAAAATGGTTCTGCCAATGCTCTAAGCTTTGTATTGTCATTATCGCTGAGGACAATTTCGGGAGAAAAATCAATGAGGTAAGCGCGTCTTTGTTGATCGCTATTGTTTGGACCGCTGCGGTGGAAAGTTGTGCTAGATAGGACAGCAATACTACCAGCAGGGAGAATAATGGGGTCACCTGGATCTTCTCCATAGTAGCCTACTTTCTCAGGTGAATTTTGATTGATAAGAGTGTGTGGCTGGCAAACTTTTGTTCCTGCACGCTCATAAGGAAGAACGCGGAGGCTGCCGTTTTTATCGTCAACATCGTCGAGTGTACACCATAAAGTTATGAATGGCTGATGTTTACGATTGATGTAGCCTGAATCTTGGTGCCAGCTGAATGGTAGCCCTGTTCTAGGACACTTGAAGATATAGGTTTCGTAGAAGAGGTAGGCTGTATCACTGCCCAGAAGTGCTCTGCAAATTTCCTCTGTCAAGTCGCTAAAGATGAACTTATGAAGTTCTGTGCTTCTTTTATATGCACAGAAAAAATAGTTACGCTTGTAGTGAGTCAGTCCCCGAATCTCGAATCCTTCCCTCTCCATCTCTTCATCAATCTCTGACCTGATGCGATCGCACTCACTACGTAATATCTCTAAATGTTCTATGGGAATGACGCGCTCAAATATTACGAAACCATATTCGTAGAAGTGCTGTTTGTGATGTTCTAAGACGCGAACAGACTTAGCTGAAACCATGATTCAATTATTTTTCGTTAGGTTGTATATTCTATGGTCTAAAATTCGGTTTACAACTCAAAAGGCAGCTATGTTCCCACGCTTGAAAACGTGGAATTGATACAAGGACGCTATAGACGAGTTCCTTGTGAAATGCATTTTTATGTGGTGGGCGCTACTCCTACCCCTCTTATGATTTTTGGAAAATGGAAAATTTACCTTCTGCCTTCTGACGAGCGTACTTTTGCCTTTCTTTTGAAAGGATATCATATATTAGGGTACAAGCATAAATTATTTTTACCCTAATTTTTCAGAAAAATTCAATAGGGGCGTATCTAGCGGTTGGGGGAGGAGAAACAAGAATTTGGATATTTCCAAATCGGAGCTTTTCACCACATCCCATCTTTAAGCACAATTACTCAAACATTTTATGCCAACTTTTGCTGAGTCTTCACGGATGGTGACTCAACAGCGGAACTTGGTGTGTCCTGTATCGTTTCCTGACTGCCATCTGTTGTTTCTATTGATACCACAGTAGCTTCCTTCTTTTTCCGAGTTTGTCTCTTCTTTGGTTCCGGGCTACTGGCTTGTCTTGGTGGAGTCGGAGTATTAGCCTGTGCTGTCTGGGAGTCAGAGCGTTTTTTGCGATTTTTCGACTAGGATAGACTCCGAGGCGCGTTCTTGACCCGTCCTTGTACGCGACGTGAGGGTGAGGCAGCCCGAATTGCAGCTATCAAGTCTTTGCTTTGTGCCGTCATTTGCTGTTGGGCGCACCAGTACGCAAATTCGTCGGTGTTCACTTAAGTTCTCCATCATCTAAGTGAGTGTTTCCCAAAGTCTCTGGATAGTTTTCGACCCTTACCAAACGCGGATGGGACTACTAAGCACTGCTTTTAGGGACTTCCAAAAAATAAAATCACCTATTAATAATCATTCGTTATTTTTATTCTTTACATTTCTTTAGAGACCTGACTTTTCACGGGATGTGGAAAAGGTCATTTTGAGGGTTTTCCCAAACCCTGATTTTCCGTTAAGCATTGTCAATAATCTATAATTATTGACAATCAGCCTGTGGAAAAAGCCATGTTGTTTGGTTGTTTGAGAACTTACCGTGAAAAGTCAGCTTTAGAGACAGCCTCTAATCCAGTAAAAAGTTTGAATTAAAATGTTATTTATTATACAAATAAATAAATGAAAAAATTAGGGATAAAAAATTTGTCTTTGTACCCTAACTATAGTATGATTAAGTTCATGAGTGCAAAACCAGTAATACCATTTCACGAAAAATATGTTAGCAACATTCTGACTGCGATCGCTCGGACTAGGGTGAAAATGTACATATTATTCAGTTAGACAATGGCGCTTTTAAATGACCGCCAGCATCTTCAAGTAGCAGAGAATATTATTCTCTTGTTTCAACCCCCACATGAACCGCAAGTTAATCCAATTGAACGCTTATGGGAGGAAATTAAAAGACATTTTAGTTGGGAATTTTTTCAGAATTTGGATGAGTTCAGAGAAGTTATCTGGCAACCTATTGAGAAATTAAGCACATCAATTGTTGCTTCTATTACAGGTTGGGATTTTATTTTAGATGCTTCATTTGTATCAGGATTTTCGTAAATTGGTATAAGTATCTCGTTTTCCAACATTGTAACATCTGCCTTTATTTGCATAGCGATAGGATTGTACAAATTAATTAAAGAGAGAAAAGGTTAAAAGCGATGTCGAGAGATACAATCCAGATAGTGGCTCGTCTTACCACACTGCCCGAAAGGGCAGAAGAGTTAAAATTGCTTCTAATCCCTCAAATTGAACCAACTCGCAAGGAAGAAGGCTGCATCCAGTACACAGTTTTGGAAAATATCGAAAAATTAACTGATTTTACCCTTGTTGAAGAGTGGGAAAGTCAAGATATGTTTGAAAAACACGTTAGTTCAGAACGTATCCAAGCAGTGGCTGAGAGAATCACTGCTTTACTAGCCAAACCAGCAGATGTCAACTTTTATCGGTCGCTATAGCGGTTTGCAGTTAAGCGTAAATACACCACAAAAGTTTCCGAAGGTAGGAAAACTTTTGATGAGATAGTTGCAAAGTTAAGTATTTCAAGGGGATTAAGTAGTGATCCTTGGCTTATTTTATTGCTGTACTAGGCTTGAGAAATAGAGCCTGAAAACCTTGGTCTTGCCAGAAAATATGGGGTAACATATGCCATGTATAGTTCGTAATCCATTTCAACTCAGTGAGGAGCAAATTTCTCACTTCAAGGAGGATGGCTTTCTTGTCATTGAAAATTTGATTGATGCTGAACTCGTCAAACAGTTAGCCTCGAAAGTTGAACCATTGTTCTACGGCAACTTTGAAACAGGTGTTTTTCCTGATGATTGGCTATGGCGCGAAGGCTTGAACCTTCCTAACATCACTCGGATGATGACTAATGCTTGGAAAAGTGACTTGGTCATTGCTAGCGTAGTACTTTCAGCAGCAATTGGACGTTTGACCGCAACTCTAGCAGGTTGGACTGGCGCGCGAATAGGCTCAGACAACATATG
>CAZZVG010000165.1:0-3322 GCA_964657295.1 Iningainema sp.
TTAATCAAGCAATGGGTATTTTCAAGGGCGCTCCCCCCCTGAACGGTTACTATCTGCGCTCAGTGTAATTTCATTAGGTATAGGAGGTAGCTCGATTGCACTGAATGTTTTTTCTTTAGGCTCTGTTATGATAGGCGGTAGAATAGTAGATAAATCTTCCGCTATAACATTGATTTTTTTTGTTCCGATTTTTAACATTACAATATCCTATTAGTTTGCAGACGGCTAGACATTTTACCTTCTAGCCGTCTTTTTATTACTGTTCTAAGTCAGGTTTGACACTCAATAACTCAATTGTTTTGACATCGGGCTTACTAGGTTTGCCAATTTTACCGGGTATGAGTTTGAATCTGAACCCTTGACCTTGTAAGGTTTCTAGGTCGATGTCTAATTCTTCAATATATTCAGGATCATCTTTCAATTTTTCTAATTCATCTTCCGTAAGCAATCCCACGTTAAGTAATAATTGTGTGAGTAATGAATACTCTGGTATAGTTTGTTCAGGACGGCTAATGTATTTGTTGGGGTTGATGTTTGGTCGAGTCCATAAATACATTTTTGAAGTACCCTTAGTACTTGGTACTGCCCAGATCCATTCAATTTGCTCTTGTATCTCTCCGTTGACTTCACTTTCAATTTGTTCTATTTGGATAAGTTCGCCGTTTACATATCCTTCAGAATCAGTTTTAATGAATCCTGCCACACCGAGAGTAATTGATTTTGCAGATTTACGAGCCATTTTGATTTTCCTCATTATTAGTGGTAATAAAGTTAAGTCAAGCTAGTTGCTTGATATATTTTTCGACCGTGATTAAAGTTGAATTGTGGTCGTACAATGTACGAAAATGAAGTTTTTTGTGTAGGCGCTCGACACTGGCTGTTTTCGTGAGAGTGTGCCTTGTCTCTCGGTTCGGTTCGTTCGCTTCACAGTTCCTAATTTATCCCGTTGTACTCCCTTTGTCTTCTAGAAGTAGACAATTTATCTAACTGTCACAATGTACTCACGTTGGGATATTTGTGTTATAGTAGAAAAATGGTTAACAATGAGATTAGATTATGAGTACTCCTAAAGAAACTAGATTGAATATCCGGATTAACCCTGAGGAATTGGTAGAGTTAAAGCATTTTGCGGAATCTAAGGATATGTCTGTGAGCGAGTTTGTATTGACTGCTGCGCGGTCATATATGGGAAAGACTGAAGGATTAGAGAAACAAGTGTTAAATTTATCTACTAGACTATTAGAAGTTGAAAGACAACTGAATGAATTTAAACAGTCGCAAACTAGAGTAGTTTTAAGCGCTTAGAATCAGAAATTTGAACAATTGAAAGTAATACAACCTCACGAGATCCCTGACACTCGCACCCCGACAATCAGATCCAAACAACAGAACCCGCACCGACAAAGAAAAAATGCGGGTTTTGTCGTTCGGAGATAACCTTGAATAAAGTCCGGTTCTACAGGGTTGTATCGGCAGGGAGTAAATCTCATTAAACCTCACCCCCTGTCATCAAATTTTGCAAGTTGCTAATTACAAAATTTGCAAACTCGCCCTCAATCTGGCTTTGGGCAAGGATTTCGAGACTTTTCGTTAGTTCTCGCCGCGTAATCGCCTGATTTAATCTTTTGAGTTTCTGCGATTGAGTTTTAGGGCGAGATATCGCCGCTTTTTGTTTTTTCATGGTGATACTCCGAATTTAATTCGGCATACCCATGACTTTTAAGCGTGAAAATTGATAGGCTAGTTGACACATTTATTATTTACAACACAAAGTAGCGCTGTAGAGGAGCCTATCAATCTCGGTGCTTGTAAGCCTTGGGTGATGCCTTGGCTATTTTTTTAGATGTTGAGGGTGTTGCTCCACAGCACAAATAGGTTGATTGAGGTTGAAATCAATAGTATTTAACCGCTCGCACAAAGAGGTATTTTTCATGTATAAACTCATGTAATTTCGGATTGCCACTCGAATGACAGTAGATAAAGGTAAGTCTAGCTGTTTAGCAAAATTGGTAAAGGTTTTTTTGTCTTCTACATTGAGATAACAATGAATTTGTATTAGTTTATTCCTCATAAAAAATCGAGTTCTTTAGTACTAAAAATGTAGTCCTTTCATCTTATACAAATTTAACAATATTTTCTTTGGAATCCAATATGTTTTGGTACGATACACGATATTTGAGTAAGATACTCATTTATTCAAAGGGAACTCTTGACAGGGAACGGGCTACAGGGAAACCCATACTTAAAAGTGTGGGATTGAAAAAAGGACGCCCTTTTTTCTTTTTGTAAATATTATTGAGTTTACTCCTCGAACGTTGAAAAACATTGAAACGTTTCAACGTTTTTAAATCCCAGATTCCGCACCTCCAAGTGACACAAGCGGAAATTACTTAGATAAAACAGGGAAGCAAGAATAAAAACATACATCTAGAGACAAAAAAGACATAAGAGCCGCCATGAATCAGCAAAAATGGCATCAAAACAAGAGTGTCAATAAGGAGCAATAAGAACTGATGGCAGATAGATTCGGATGAGATAAATAAATCAAGATGTTCAAAACTGAAATCATAAATTAGAAAAAAAGAGACCATTCCAATGTCTTAATATTGGAATGGTCTCTTTTTTAGTGTTTTAAGTAAGCTTCGAGTTGTGAGATTTTTATTACTTCCTGACCTCTAAGTCTATATCTTTTGATAAATTGTGGTAGCCGTACTGTTTCAGGTAAATCTGCAATTCTGACACAACGATCGCCATGTAATTTGTAAATTTTTAATTTGGTAATATCGATTTCTAATTGTTGATTATCTAAGTCTGTTAATGAGTGTTCCGAGCGCTCTTCAATATTTACCTCCTCAATAATAGGCTCAGATTCAAATGATTCAATATGTTTTAAAGAATTTAACTTTTCCAAGGTAATTGACTTTTGAATAGAGATTACTTCTTCTGTTACGATAGATTTATCATTTGCTTCTATTTTGTTGCTTTTAACTGGGGTGATAAGCCATGAGAGAAATATAAACGTAACTGTAAACAAATAAGTCGTTAGTGTTAGTGATTCCATTTTGAAAAAATTCCTTATTTCTGTGGCGTTCAAAGAGCAATTTTTGTAGCGAATTGCCCTTTCTTAATATATTAATAATACCATTTCCACAAAAATAAGTAAAATTTTATACACTATTATCCGTATTTTTCAGCAAGACTAACTGCTTTTGAAAAAAGGTGATTTCTTTGGGTGTAAGTTTTTTGAAAATGAATTTTGCTTCTGGAGGTTGATTTTTTGAATGAACAAATCTAACACCTCGAATATGTCCACCGTCGTTTA
>CAZZVG010000165.1:3332-8725 GCA_964657295.1 Iningainema sp.
CTGCTCTATGGTTTCCAACAATTTATCGTTCATCATTATCTCAACTTGAAGTTACCAAAAATTGCATGAATCTGTGCAAGATTGCTTAAACTTAAGCAATCTTTTTTACCAGTAAATTGAAGGAAGTTTATAATCTTCGATACTAATTTAGGCAACATCACCCAAGCGCCTCCCTTTTCCTCTCGAATGCCTTTCTCAGCGCTTCCTCGCCTGCTGGATCGTCAAATCTATATTGAGTCCGAGGAGGCTCAGCATTGATTTTGTCCATCAGGGCATAAAAAGCTTGAGTATCATTTGGATGTTTCCTGACGTAAACTTTTAACTCAGCTTTGGTCATTTTTTCAAAATCAAATTGTGTCATTCTTCAAACTCCCAATTGCCGTTACGAGAAATTACAAGACCTAGATCGTCTCCAGCCAGAACATAAATTGTTCCGTTCCGCTGGTCTAAGCGGACAATATGTATTGGACGCAAAAAAGTGCAGGTTATTATTTGACACCAGATGAAACAAGTTAGATTTTGCTCAACAGCAGGATATAGCGGTTTTCTCTCCATTCATTTTTACACTTTGGCTCAATGCGATTTGGTTGGTTCGTGATCATGACTCTTCGCTCCCATAGAATTTATTAAATTGATTGACAATTTCTTCATCTCCCATTTTTGTTGCATCAATGCCCTTGATAACTAAGAGTCCTATTTTGAGCAAGTATTCAGCTTGCAAGTTTTCAGATCTTGCTGCGATTTCTGCCGTAGAAGCGACACCATTTTTTACGTCTGGGGCTAAACGGTAATTCACTTTTATCTCTTCTCTTTTAGGTTTTGGCTTTCTGGGCATTGACAAAGGTTCAGCTAACAGCATATGCGTATTCTTTATTAAAGCATTATGCCATCACTATAACTCTAATTTTATTATAGTAATGGCAAAATAGTATTACTATAACTTTTCTTTTTTCCGGTAACCCATCAGATATAGTAATCTCATAATAATTGCATAATGCCATTATTATGACTATATTATTAAACATAAGGCGTAAACAACGAGACAGCGCCACACAGAAACCGTACTAGGGCGACATTATGACCATTCAACAGATAGACCCATCGGAAGAAGATATCCTTTACCCCGAATTGAGCGACGAAGCCGACAAATTCTACCTCGGCGATCGCGTGGATTTGGAGAACTGCTCCCCACACGGCTACTACTGCCGCGTGAAACTGCCCAAACAACATGAAACACGCACATTTCGCTTAGACCTGGGCAAATTAGAATCCTTCAACCTCTTGTAATAAATATGCACATTCACGACTACGACTTTATTTTCAATCTTTCTAAGGCAGATACAGCAGGTGTCATCAACTCAATAATTTTGTTAGGAATGCTAGCCGCTTTCTTCAGCTTTCCGGCTACTTGGGTCTGTAACGTTAGCTTGAATCAGAGTAAAGCTTGTCAGGTTAGCCGGGTTATTCCTACAGCAACGTTTCAATTTTTCAGTGAACCGAAATAATCAAACGCGGGTTAAGTTTGCCTACCGATACCCGCGCTCGACATCCATACATGCTGATATAAGGATTAAATCATTATGGCACTTAAAAAAGAAAAAACAGGAACTGTTACAGGTGCGGCACTTAAGCAAAGTACCAGGGGTAAAAAAGGAGCTTTAACAGGCAGCGATCGCGTAACGGGAAAGGCAGCAACGGTAGACCTGACAACAGAATCAAGTCCTGATGTGGCTGAGGCTGACGCTAAAGCCCGTGCTAACCTAGCTGAGAAATTACAACAGGGAGTCCAGACAGCGAGTCACATCGTAAATAACGTTGCGGCTACCACTCAGGCAGTTGGTCACTTAGCCAGTAGAGTTGTTGAAACAATCAAAGGGACAGAAGCGGATCGGAACCCTGCCAACATCACAGATGGAAGCTTAGATTCAAGTGCAATCATGTCGAGAGCAAGTGCTGAAATAGATGAAGCTATCCCACGGATGGAATCGGCTGAGGCTATTCAAAAGGGTATCATCATAGCCCAACAACGGAACTATCTGGGAGTGGCGATCGCCAACACTAAACTGAGACTTGACGTTGCGACTCTTGACATCGAACAGAAGAGACTACTTGGACTCCTGATTGATGTGAAGACTGTCCAAGTCAATAACGAGAAAAAGGCAGTTACCTTCCATCGTGCTGTTGTTTCTCGTGACACCGAAATTTCTCACCTCTCTCAAGATAGAGAACTGCTTACTCAGCAACGTATCCGTACTGATGGTACTCAGCAACAGACACAGCATATTCAAGAGCAAGAATCGCTCAAAGTTGAGAAGTTGCGTGAAGATGTGGAGCGTCAAAAGCTGGAAATTCAAAATGTTCAATACGAGAAAGAGCGACTCAAACAGGAAGTAGTAGCTAAGTTTGCTGCTGGATTCTAAACATTTAGGAGGGGTTAATTCCCCTCTAATTCACATTTATTATTCAAGAAAATATCATGTTCAAGCAAGTATATTCCGGTTTGTTTATTGGTTCAACCATCTTAGGCATTACTGGCTTGGTTCAGTGCTGGAAGACGGAAGGAATAACCCGAACACTAGCTCTTACTGTTGGCATTGCTGGTACCTCCGGAGCTTTAGTATGTGCTGGATTAGGCATTGCTTATGACGGCAAGCACCAATCACAACAACAAGAGTTTGATGAAAAAATTCAAAATATTGAACATAGTAAAAAGGCTGAAATTAATGGATTAGAGGTTGCAATTAAGAATTTAAAAAGTAATATTAAAACTTTAGAAGCTCAAGGGACACAACATCAAAAAGAGATTTCTGAACTAAAAGTAGAACTTAACCTAAAAGCTGAACAGTATCTAAAAATCATCGCTGAAAAAGATTTGAAGATTAGTAAGTTAGAGGGTGTTGTCTCTCAACGGGATAGCCGCGTTGCTGACTTCTTAGAGGAATCACGCGGCTATGTCAACAACTTCCTAAACTTACGTTACCAGAGTCTAGATAGCTTACAAAAATCACTTGAGAAAGCCATTGATAATACAGATGTGTTGCCGTTGGCTAGAGATTCATTTGATAGAAGGATAAATGATATTAGGGAACTCAAAGGAGAACTGCTAGACGCACTCAATGAGATTAAAACTCTAGATATTACCGACTTCAAAGTAGTACTTGATTTTCTCTTTAGATTTGATAATAAATTTCTCAATATTAAAGTCCGTTGGAAAGATTTTCAAGCCAAGGAAGTTAAAACCGAGAATACGAATCTAAAAACCTCTCTAGCTGATTCAATGCCTAAAGCTGTTGCACTTGAAAGATTCACGGATGGGATAAATGAGGTAGACGTTCGCATCACCGAAAAATATGAAGCGCTGCTACTAAATAACAATTCAATTCATGCTCAACTGCTAGATTCAGTAGACCGAAAAGTTTTGCGATCGTCAAAAAAGAGTAGTTTATGATACAGTTTAGTCAGAGTCTAAAAAAGTTGATCGTTGTTAATGATTTATAAAGGAAACTTATGAATCTGCCAAGAGAATCAATCCAAGTCAGTCCTACGTCAAACGCACTTCACGTACTACTCCATAGTTGCGGTCTATAGTTTGACGTAAAAATTCCAGCATTTGTTTAAGAGTAAATAGATGAGAGAAAACTTTTCTGCTACTACTTCTTAAAGTACTGAGGTAACGCCATAACAGATAAATCCAAATATTAATAATTAAAAATGCCAAAGCCATAAATAGAAACCTAATAGTTGGGTTTTTAATAGTTGTTTTGATGCGGCATTGATTTTTCATCCGATAGCTGCTTTCAATTCCGAATCGCAGCCGATAGTCATCATGTATTGAATGTAATGATAACTTGACTTTATGGACAGCATAAACAAAAAACTCTCGTCCATGTTCTCGTCTTTTTCCTTTCTTATATGTACAAACTATCCAAGCATGAAAAGTTACTGAGCCATATTTATCGCTGTTCAAAGTGTAAGTTGTTTTGTAACTACGCCGACCTCTAATTAATTGTCTAGTTCCTCCGGATTTACCTCGAATAATAGCTGGCATTTCAAAGGGAATATCCAAAGCTTGCAACCATCTAATTACTGGTACACAGAAGAACTCTCGATCTAAAAGCAATCGCTCAATTTTTAATGTTAAAGGCTCAATTAGTGCTAAAAGATAAGTGATGGTTGCAACTAAAGTATCTTGTTGTCGAACAGCTTTAATGGCTAAAGTTACTCGTTGATTTTTCTTAATCACATACAAAGTAGCGTAAGCATAAAACGAACAAGTACCACTTTTAGCTTGACTTCTATAAATATATGGTGACTCTGATTGTGATGGTGTCCCATAATAGGGAATTAAGTTAAAGTCGATAGCAATTTTATGTTTCCCTTTTTGAATTCCATCTGGGACTCGGCTTTGAAGCGCTGCATTTAAATCTAATTCTAAAGAATTTACATCAAAATATTTTCCCAAATGGTAATAAATATTTTTACTCGTAGTCACATTTTTTAACACTTTACTAGTATTTTCTATACTATCTTTCTGAGTAGCTGCTCTAATTAAAATTTCAAAAATATTTTCTTGGTCACACTCACCTTGTGTTTTTATAGGAATATATTCTGTTAAACAGTTAACAACTTCCTCTAACGTTTCACTGTCAGTTAAAATTGGGGAATTTGTCCTACTCATTAAACTCTATTCTCCTGCGTCAATATCCTTTTTACTTACCTACCTTACAAAAGTTTATGCACTTTTCCCCTGATTTCTTACCAGTTTCGTGAAAAGGCGATCGCCCGTTCTGCGGCGTGTTCTCTTAGGCTTCAAGTAAGCTCTGTTTTGGGCAACGTACCAATAGAGCGAAGCCCTTGCGTGTCTACGCCAATCTATATTCCATAACCTTACATCTTGGCGATGATGTAATACACGGTTGAAGCGAATCGCTCTACCATGTATTACATGGAAAAATGTGGTTTTATTCCGTGTAATACATGGTTGGAGATTGTCTCTCACAATTTGTTCTAAGTGCCTCAGTGTAGTGTGGGTTCATGCTCATGAACCCACAAAACGATAGTCGAACAAAGCCCTTGTACCAAGTAATACACGGTTGAACCCAGAGATCTGGAGTTTATCTATTAGCTTTTGTTATCAATTGTTTTTTCCAAAACAACCGAAAACTGTATCTTTTAATACAGTTAATTAAACCTGAGTCTGATTTAGAATCTGTTTTTCAGAGCGATCGCAAAACTTTTCGGTCTACTGACTTTTACTGTTTTGAGGTAGGGGATGCCCTTGTGCCTCTAAGAACAATCCCAACATTACTTCGAGATTTTCTCGTTGGTAAACAGAAGGCATTAATGACAGCAGGGTGTAAACTAAACTTTGGGCGTGGGCAAGAATTGAAACC
>CAZZVG010000166.1:0-8690 GCA_964657295.1 Iningainema sp.
CAAAGAGAACCCCCTTTTAGCACTGTCTTACGGAAATGCCCGATATCCTAGTTTCTTGGGCAAAAATGATGTGGAAATCATTAACGACGAATCCATCTTGCCAGAAATTCACAACCTGCTTTATCTGTGCGGTCAGTCAAATTTGTCATACAACCAAATTTGCCAACAAATCAGTGAACCAATGGTTAATTTGTTGGACAAATTGATCAAATGCAGCGTTGTCAAAGAGCAGCTAGACTCTGCCAAGGGAGTTCCCCCACAGACCCCTGGAGTTTTTCGCCTCCAACATGCTGCCCTGCTCTATAGAACCAAGACCACGGGGATTCTTGTAGATCCCCACCTCCATTCCAACTATGGAATGCCTAAATTAAAGAACGATATCACTCGTGCCCAATTAGAGGGAAGTGTTGATGCTATTTTGATTTCCCACAGCCACTACGACCATTGGCATTATCCAACCTTGATGATGTTTGCGCCCGAAACCCCCATAATTGTTCCCAAAGTCCCTAGGGGTACAATCATGTGTGAGGATATGCAAGCCAGACTAAAAAGCTTGGGGTTTAAGAATGTCATTGCCGTTGACTGGTATGCAGAGCCAATTGTCGTTGGGGATATGGAAATTCATGTCCTACCTTTTTACGGAGAGCAGCCTTTAGTTCCAGAATATAGCCAACCCAAACACCCCGATCTACGAAATTGGGGCAACACCTATCTGCTGCGTACAGAATACTATACCTCTTGGTTCTTAATTGATGCCGGAAATGACCCGATGGGGTCGATGCAGCAAGTAGCAGAATATGTTAAACAAAAGTTTGGCACGGTGGATCATGTATTAAGTAATTTTCAGGCTTTATCCTACAACTCAATTGGTACTAATTTATCTGCGTGGGGAATAGATATTGTCGCCAATTTACTAAGCAATCCTCAAATCTTCTCAGTGACTAATAAAAAGGAAGGAGGACATCCTTCTCTTTTAGGACCAAAAGGAGTTGCAGAAATTTGTGCCATTGTGGGAGCCAAGTCTTGCCTACCTTATGCTGACAGTTGGGGAGAACTAGGGCAACCTAGTCCACATGACAAAGTACTCATCAAGGAAGTCGAAGAAGAATTAAGGAATTTGAGATGCTCAACCACTGTTGTACCTTGGACAATTGGTGACGGGTATGTGACAAAAGGGGGTCAATTTTCAAGGCAAGTGCTGCTCAACAATACTATACCATTAATTAGCGAGAATTAAGGAGCATGGTGGTTATGGCACTTGAGCGGATAAATTTTCAGCCGAGAATGACTCAATTTTTAGTGAATCAACTAAGCGCATTCTCTGATAAACCACTTTTAATCCTGGATGTGGGAGCTAGGGGTGGTTTTGAAGACCACTGGCAACTCTATGGTGAACAAGCACTCCAGATAGGCTTTGAGCCGGATGTAGAAGAATTTGAGAGACTGAATCAGCAATCATTGAATCAGAATCGGAAATTTTATCCAGTTGCCCTTGGTAGGAAAAAAGAAAAACGTACCTTCTCTGTTTGCCAGTGGCCTGGTTCATCAGGTTTTTATCCGGCAAATATGAAATTTATGCAGCGCTTTCCAAATGAAAATTTGGAAGCTATGAAAGTGCTAAAAACAATCAAAATTGAGACGGTCGATCTTGATTCATTTGCTGGGGAGAATGGGATTGATTACATTGACTTCATCAAGCTAGACGTTGAAGGGAGTGAATTAGATGTGTTGCAAGGTGCGATTAAGGTTTTACAAAAATCAGTGCTGGGATTAAGTCTTGAAGTTTTATTTCATTCATGTATTCGGAATCAACCCACTTTCAGCGATATTGACTTGTTTTTAAATTCTTTGGGATTTAAACTATTTGACTTGGCAATGTATCGTCATGCCAGGAAAGCCCTACCGTTTCCTATAAATTCACCGTTAGGGGTAACTAAGCAAGGACAGGTTCTTTGGGGACAGGCTCTTTATCTCCGAGATGGTGTCAGCGAACTCGAATCGCCCCAAGGAATTCACGATTGGGATCACGTGAAAGTTCTCAAGCTAGCCAGCCTGATGGAACTATTTCATTTGCCAGATTGTGCAGTTGAACTCATCCAAACGGCGGAACAAAAAAATATTTTAAGGGAAAATATTGAAACTCTAGTTAATTATCTAACTCCTTTGATCAAAAAAGGGAATACTACCGAGCCTATTTCCTACGAGCGTTACTTACAACTTTTTCAGTGAACTAGCGAATAAATGATTATGACTGGCATTCTAGAGAGTTCTCTCACAGAGTATTTAAGACTTGTCAGATCTGAAGTTTCTCCTCAACTAATTTCTCCTGATAACTGGTCTAATATCAACGCAATAACTCAGTTTTTACCAAGTGCAATCACCTCTTTTTTTGGTTTCGAGTGTCGCTTGGGAGTCAAGGAAGCTCAAGGTGACTTTTTAATTTGTGCAGATGCTGCTGAAGCAGGTCGTAAGGTTTTAGCAGATGACAATTATTCTATTAATCTACCAGGCCTCCTTAGGGATCATCCTGTGTGGAGAAACATTCGCAACTTTAGCACTCAGTGGGATACAGATACCTCTCCTCTGTATGAGAAGGTGCGTAACGTTTGGCTGGAGTTTGATGTTAATGGACCTCCTGCTAGCATCCCCATTCCAAGTTGTTTCTTTGGCCCAGAAGCAATCTACTCCAATCCTCCCCTAATGGGGGATCTGTCTCATCCCCATCAATGGGTCACCAAAACTGCATTAAAGCTTCTCCTTGACAGAGATATGCCCTTACTTGTAGAGCGCCAACTCTTAAATTGCTTTGATTTATTGCCGACAGAAGCTTACGTCTTTCAAATTGGCGTCATGCTGGCGAGAAAATCCGATTTGGTAAGAATTTGTATCCGCAATATTTCCCCAGAACAGATATTAGACTACCTAACCCAGATTAACTGGCCGGGTTCTGTCAGCGACTTGAAAGCCATTCTTACCAAGTTATCCAGTTTGGTGGAAAGAATTGATTTAGACCTAGACGTAGGAGAATTCATTTTCCCCAAGATTGGGTTGGAGTGTTATTTGAGCAAACAACCTAAATATGAACCGCGATGGCAGTTATTTCTAGCCTATTTAGTAGAAACTGGGCTATGTATTCCCCAGAAACGAGATGCCTTATTAGCTTATCCTGGATGCATTCGAGAAAGGTCTAACGGGGAATTATGGCCTAGCGGTTTATTAAAATTGTCGAAATTCCTAGGACCAGAGTATGAAAGGGTCTTTTTCAAGGGATTACACCACATAAAAGTTGTTTACCAACCACAGATACCCCTAGAAGCAAAGGCATATCTTTCGGTCAGCCATAGTTTGCTAAGTCCACAGTTGGTCAGTCAATGGAGAGAACTTCAAAATGCTAGTGTCTGAGATTTTATACACACTTCCAGCGGAACTGGAGTGGATGGTGCTGTTCAATCTGTCTGCCATTTGCGAGTTGGCTGACGATGCAACCACTAGAGAAATGTACCATCTCCCCGAAGGCATTGACTTGGAATCGTACAGCCATGTGGTACTGACAAGTCACGGCAGGTTTTTGGCATCGCAGAATGAGTCGCAACTGATTGAGCCACTTTCAGGAAAGGGTTGGTCTCGCGAGCAAATAGAAACTTCCCTACATAATCGATTTTCAAGTCAGGTAGGGCTATTTCCAGTAGATGAAGCCGATTGCCTTGGTCTGGGTGAAAAGTCTCCCTTTTCACCTGTCTTACTCCATATCAAAATTAAATCTGGTTATGGAGAAGCACAGGCAATCTTTGAGCGAGAGCCTTCGTTTGAACATTATGAACTGCTGCGGGCAGTGGGGATAAAGTTTTTGGGTGGAGAACCCAAAGGTGACTACTATCTAGCTCAGTTTCAAAACCGTCTGCCGATTCATATCCATGCCGGGATTCTGTCCCACTTTAGCCGCACGGGGCATTGCAACCTCTTTTTCCTCCAACATGGTAATATTGACCCCCTTTTAGAAGCTGGCTTGAGCAAGGCATTGACAAGCCGAGTTAATTATGCTTTGAATCACAGTCTCCAAGCTTTGGCAAAACTAGCTCAGGAAGCTTGTCAGCAGTCGATGGCTATGATGTGTCAGCCACCTCTACCCGGTAAGCCTTTCCCCTACGGAGATTTGGTTCCCCTCGGCTTTGTGTTGAAAGCGTTGAATGCAGCAGAACCTTCCTCTTTAAGCAATCAAGCAGCAATATTAGACGCTCGTCAAGCATTGAGCCAATTTTTACTGAATCAGCGTCAAGGTAACCTCTGGGCTTTTCATACAGACCGATTAATCACTTCAACCGACTCAGCATTGGTACTACAGGGGTTTAACGATCCAGAGGCTGTGGAGGCGTTGGAACTCTTTGCCGACGGGCTGGGCGGTTACTATCCTCAACTCTGGTCTGCTGATCGGCAACCAGGGAAGATGGTGTTCGATGAAAGCTGCCGTCACTGGTGTCAATCAGATTATGCCACCACCTGCTTAGTCAGAGCACTTAGGCAGGAAGCTGGACGAGCAACAAAAACCTCGACGGATTATTTAGCGGCTGGTTTTGAAAACCGCAGTGGTTTGTATTTTGCTAATCCCTACCTAGTTGATTGGGCTTTAGCCTGTGCCATTAGCTTTGACCAATCAGCAGCACAATTACGGCAGAAACTTCTGGCTGAGATTCTAGCCAGCATGAATGAGGACTATTCCTTTGGCGTTTATGATGTAGCGATATCCACTGCCTTAGCTATCCTCAGCATGGGTGTTCTTGGGTTTAGAGGCAGGACAATGCAAATGGCTCAATTGCGACTGTTAGAGTTTATGGATTCTCACGGTTTATTGCCACAAGCAACACCTTTTTACTCCACCTTACGAATTGACCATGAACTGCCTGCCAAGACTTTATCAGAACTAGTAGCAATTGATATTTTTGCTCCCAACACCACAAGCAACCACCGAAGACAAATCAGACGAGTACAGGAGCAATATCATGGCATTTCTCTATACGTTGATACCCATCAAATGATTGCAACAGCCCTGGCTGCCCTGGCACTTTCTGAAAAAGGTTCACCAGATAAGCGAGATTTGGATTTGAGTATACCCAAGCAGGAGATTCATGCCCGCTATCAGTGTCGTAGCCATTCCGAATATATCGCTAAGTTTGCGCTACCTTCCTATTTATCAATGGAAAACCAACTGACAGCTTGAGCCAATCAATCACTATTTGCATAGTCTCCGATAGTCATCATACATGAGAAACATCGCCATCTGTGGCAGCAATGTCAAAAACTTAATAACTAGCCCTAGTTTTGTTAGTGCCATAGAAATGGACGGAGTTCCTGTATCCTGTGGACTAATTCATACTGAGGATATTAAATTTGATAACCACCAGCCAGAGAATCAATTCAAGGTTTTAGTGAGGAAAACAGCCTTTTCCTGCAATTATCGTGATAAGAACTTGATTTTTAAAACGACTACCAAAGCGCCTAAAGACCGATTTTATGTTGTAGGTTCAGACTTTGTCGGTGAGGTGATTGATATTGGCTCAGAAGTTACCGATTTTAAAATAGGGGATAAAGTCATTGGGAATAATAATTATCCAGATTCAGGCGTAGATAATGTTCTGGGTGGTATACCTACTAACAATGCTTCAACAGAGTATCAGGTATTTCACCAGGCTCAATTGATCAAAGTGCCTCCCCAAATGCCAGATGAAGTTGCTGCTGCCTTTAGTATTGGAGGTCAAACTGCTTACAGCATGGTGCGGAAACTAAATGTAACTGAAGGCTCTAATATTTTAGTTACATCTGCCAATTCAAATACTTCTTTGTTTGCTATCAATGCTCTGAATAAACATAAAGTCAACATTTATGCCAGCACCACTTCAGTGCGTTTTGAAAAAGAATTAAAGGAAATGGGAGTAAAAAGACTGATTCAGATTAAAGCAAATTCTGAAAATTGGGTAGCAGATGCAGTGGCAGAAGAGGTTGCCAAAGAAACAGGCGGTTTTGATTGTATAATCGACCCCTTCTTCGATCTACATCTGGGAAAATTAATTCCTTCCTTGGTGAATGGAGGAAGATACATCACCTGTGGTTTATACGATCAATACTGTGATTTAATCGGTAAAAAATTTCAATACCGGGGATTAACTGCCAGTGAGATATTTGGGATCATGTTGATCAATAATATCCAGATCATCGGCAATTGCCTAGGAAAAACAGAAGATTTACAAAATGCCATTCAAGACTATGCCTCTGGCTCCTTCAATGTTGTGATTGACTCTGTGTTTAGCGGCAAACAGGTGGGAGAATTCTTTGAAAGGACTTATAACGCCAAGGACAGGTTTGGCAAAGTTGTGTATCGATACGATTAGATACTTCTGTCAAAAGCTAAGGAATGAACTATGAAAATTCACATGATTGGACACGCTTCTATTTTCTTAGAAACGCAGGATTGCAGAATCCTCATGGATCCCGTACTTTGGGATCCATTTTTTGAAGGTATTCATGAATCATGTCCTAAGCGAGAGGTCATTCATGAAAAAATTCCTGAATTTGATTTTTTAGTTATATCCCACAAGCATCTAGATCATTTTGATATTCGCTCCCTAGCTGATCTTCCCAAAAAAGTTGATGTGCTTATCCCCAAGGACAAGTTAATAGAAGATTGTTTGCGTAAACTGGGATATTCCCGAATATATCCTTTGAAGGATTTTAGTAAAGTTAAAGTGGGTTCAACCACAATGATGACAACCCGCTCAGAAATTCCTGTGCCTGAATACGGCATGGTCTTTGCTGATGAATCAGGTGTATTCTGGAATGCTGTAGATACCCTATTTTCGCCACAGACTATTCAAACGGTAAGAGCTTCCTATCCTAGGATCGACTTCTTATTAACCCCGTGGCACATCAGTTTGGAGGGTAAATACCAGTACAATCAGAGTATATCTTTCCCCTTTTCCCTCTACGGTTATCTGTTTAATCTCATCAGTTTAATTCAGCCAAAAGCCATTGCACCAGGGGCACAGGGTTTAAAGTATACCAAAGACGTTGCTTGGCAGAATCAGGTTGGATTTCCAGTGACGATAGAAAGATTCTGTCACGATGTAAAGATAGCTTTTCCAGAGATGGAGAATAATATATTTATTCTAGATCCCGGAGATACCCTGACAATTGAAGATGGAAAATATCATCATTTATCGGGAATTTCTCCATATGTGAAAAAGGTGGTTGACGATAGAGAATTTTTAGACTTTTGCCCTGTAAAGATAGGTGCTAATATGGTGGATTGTAATCCAGAAAAATATGACTTGGAGTCGATGAGACAGGTTATTCATGAAGAAATATCCGCTAACCTGCCGAAGTTCATTCAGGAACATATAGAGTCTCTTTTTTCAGAGCATCGCCGATGGAATGTAATTTATCAACTGGAAGTAGTTTTTCCAGATGGTAGCCAAAAATGGTACATTGATTTTAACGAAAATCCGATTAAGGCAGTTGTGGGACGCAACCCTCTAGCCAACTTGTTTACTTACATGACAGCTTCAGGTTTTTACAGTCTAATCCAGAAGAACAGAGATTGGGACTATCTGGTCTGTGGTGGTGAATATCGTATTTTTCACAAAGTTTATGCAATCAATCGTCTTGGGATTATTTCGGCAGAGAATTCCCCAATCAAAGATCCTATCGAGTTGAAGTTTCCTTCTCATTACATTGCAGGTAATAATGTATATGGAGAATTAGAAAAATGGATTGACCCCAACAGAGATACTTCCCAAGTCGATGAAGACGAAAATCCGATGCTAAGATTGGGAAATGTTCTGCTCAAAAAGAGGCACAGCATATCAAACTGATATATGTAAAGTTATGTATTGGTTAAGGTAAGTATAAGAAAACTTACCCTTACCCTTGCCTTTACCCAATTCAATCGTTCTGTTTATTTGCGCCCACCTACTTATCCAAAAAGGTTCCAGTATGGATGACTCTATGCAATTTAGCGTTGGCTTAGTTATAGTCTGCTTACTACTACTAATATTATTGTGGTTACCTGATATACTTAAGCGTGAATAGCCAGGTAATGATCGTGACTCTCACAGGGGAGAGGGGAGCATGTCGGTTTTGCAGAAATTATTTGACTCCTTTGCTGGTGTTATATTGAGTCTAGGTAATTACTTGTAAATTACAGCCAATTTCATCTATTTGAACCACAGACACTTGGTAGGGGCACAACATTGTTGTGCCCCTACAATGTGGTATAATTACCTGAAAATAGCTGTAAATGCCTCGTAGTTGGGCTAAGCGCGTACCCCTTCGGGGATGCCGTTCGCGCAGCGTCTCCGCGATTGAGAAGGCGCTTACTGCGCAACTACAAACTTTATATAAGTGTTCAACTGAACATGATATGAGATTAGCGAAGATTTCTCCCTTGTGTGTTAGCACAAGCTAACGCACCCCTCTTGTTCAACTAGGGTGCGTTAACGAAGTGTAACGCACCCTACAAGATAGGTAATTTTCTCCTCTGTTCGGGAGTAGGAAAAAATGGGCGACTGGAAGTCGCTCAGGCGTGAGTTGAAGATGCCCAACGCCAGTCGCCTACGGAGGAGCCAGGGCTGAAGACGGGTTTCCCGTCGCAGGCATCTGGCGTCGGAAACCCTCCTCATGCGCGCTGGCTCCCCCACAAT
>CAZZVG010000167.1:0-8688 GCA_964657295.1 Iningainema sp.
TTATCGATAATTTTGGTTTACAACTACCTCCACCAGAGATAATTCTAATGTTGTTTGATTCTAATAATGCTTGTTTTTCAAAGTGTAACAGAGTTCTTCTGCTTTCAGTAAGTTTTTGCCAAACAATTGCACAAAATCTGTCAGAACCAAAAAGTTTCTGTTTCAACCTGATTTTCTTCTTCTACTATCATTTGGGACAAGCCCATCACAGTAGGTGCTTCAAAGAATTTGAGCAAAGGAAGGTCAACATAAAAAATTGCGAAAAGACGCGAAATAACTTGGGTTGCTTTGAGAGAGTCGCCACCCAAAATGAAGAAATTGTCGTAAATTCCCACCTGTTGAACACCCAGAAGCTCACTCCATATTTCTGCTAATACCTTTTCTACCTCAGTTGTGGGTGCGACGAAAGGAGCCTTTAGTTTAGCTGCTAGTTTCTGGGCTAAATTAATGCGCTGTAGTTTGCCTGTGGAACCTTTAGGAATTTCGTCAACAAACACCACCTGAGATGGTACTTTGAAATCAGCCAGTCTCGCTGCGGAAAATTCACGAATTTCCCTTTCAGTGACAGTAGCATTCTGCCTTAACACAACAGCTGCTGCCACATCTTCATTGAGGGTGGGATGGGAAACTGCAAAGGTGACTGCCTGTGCCACACTAGGGTGAGCCAATATCACTTCGTCAATTTCACGGGGAGATATTTTCTCCCCCCCTCGGTTGATGATTTCTTTCAAGCGACCTGTGATGAAAAGATAGCCATCACTATCTAAATATCCTTGATCGCCTGTCCTAAACCAGCCGTTTTTGAAAGCGTTTTGATTGGCTGCTGGATTATTCTCGTACTCAGACATCACGTTGTCACCCCGAACTACTATTTCTCCAATTTCATCGAGTGTCAGTAAGTGACCTGTTTCATTCATGATGCCAATTTCTAGCCTTGCAGCTATTCCTACTGAACCTGGTTTGCGTTTGCGCGGCGGTAAGGGATTGATTGATATTATGCTGCCAGTCTCAGTCATCCCGTAAGTTTCTATCACTGGAGTGCCAAATAACTCCTCTAATGCTGTCATTACCTTAGGTGGCAAAGCAGCACCTGCAGAACGAATAAATCGCAGTGGTGAAAGGCGAGCAAGGTAATTCTGATGACTTGCAACAGCCGCTAAGACTGCTTGATGGATCGTCGGTACTGCTGTGTACCAGGTTGGTTGCATTGCTTCGAGCCATACAAAAAACTGAGAGGCATCAAATCCAGGAGTGCAGACAACACTGGCTCCTGCTGCTATGGAGGAAATTACTGAAATCAAGCCCTGTACGTGAAATAGCGGCATGACGTTCAGGTAGCGATCACTCTGCCGTAATTCTAGTGCCGTTCTGATGTTGTGAACTGAGGTACACAAATTAACTTGGGTTAGAGGTATTAACTTGGGTCGGGAAGTCGTTCCTGACGTATGCAAAATCAGGGCAACATCCTTTGGTTCTGCATAGGCGTTGCCAACAGGAGGCAACTTGGTATTTCCCACAAGATGAAAAATTCCTGCCTCTGCTTGTTGCACTTGCACCAGTTCGATAATGGGGATATTGTGAGCAACTGCCACTGCCCTAGCGGGGGAATCCATTCCCGATTGTACAATCAGCGCTTTCACATTCAAATCGCTCAAATAAAAGTCAAACTCAGGAGCAAGATAAGCTGGATTCAGGGGCGCACAGGCGGCACAGGCGGCTACCGCTAGGAATGCGATCGCCATCTCTGGACCATTGGGTAACACTATTGCAATACGATCACCTCGACCAAGTCCCATTGCATTCAATGTTTTTACCGTATCATCGATGTGGGCGTACAGGCGACTGTAGGTCAGGGGTAGGCGATTAGGAGCAGTGATCGCTATTACATGAGGATTTTGCTCGTCTTGTTCTGTAAGCAACTGACTAATAGTCAAATTCTGTGAAGTTGTGCTGATTGAGTGCATCTGAATTTCTCACTAATAGACAAATAATTGCTAATTTTATGAGACTGTTGGCGAATTAAGGTGTTACGCTTTGAATTTGCACCCTGCACAGGGTGCAGGGGGAGAAGATTTGAAGTGTGCACTTAAGATTTGGCGTTGCAGAATGAGAATATGATTCATATTATCATTCTGCAACGCCTAAGATTTACTCTTATGCAAGTTATAGGCGCGACAGCTTAAGATAGGCTGAGACTAAACATCTCACAGCTAGGGAATAGGAATTATTATCAGGCTGTGGGAGTTGGTACAAAAAACACTTTTTCCAGACCCCACAGATTTTCACAAAACGAACGTTTTACTGACAATACGGTTACACTCAATACCACATTTTTGAATCATTATATAATTTAAATTCTAATAAATTATTAGATGGATCTTTCAAAAAAAATGTCGAATGCTCCTCCACTTTTCCTGCAAACCTCACCGTAGGTTTCTGAAAAAATTCAATACCTTGTTCTTTTGCTTGTACTAACAAGGCATCAAAGTCCTCTTTTCGTTTAAAGGTTATACCAAAGTGCCTAGGATACATTTTTGGCGAGAGATCTATGTCTTCAGGAGAAAGGTGGCAAACTAACTGATTTCCAAAAAAATTTAGCGTAACTCTGTCTGCGTATTTGCGAGCTAGCTTGCAGCCCAGCTTCTCAACATAAAAACACTGAGCTTCATTTAATTCTTTGCAAGGTATAGCTAAGTGAAAAATATTTTCGCTATCTCTCATTCTTTGTTTCCTTCAAATAAATCTAGTGTGTCAGAGCGTAGGCAAAGCCTCAAAGTTTCCAAACTGATAATATCAGCAAATGCAATATTAGCTAAATTTACATTTGCACCTAACTCTTTGATAAAGTAAACCTGTAGGTAATTATTGGGAGCTTCAAAAATTATATCTTCAATTTTAATTCCTGAAGTGAAAATTTTCTGTGTTATTTCGTGTCTGATCTCGCCATTGCCCGAACAAATTCCACTCCGTCCACTTTCTCGAGATTCTGTAATGACTTTTACTGCTCCAGCATCCAGATCTTCTAATATATATTCAATCCACTCTTCTGGAGACAAGTTTAAGGATTTCTGTGGTTCTTTGTAGCCGACTTCGCTCAAAACATTAAATTCTTTAGAAAAATCTGAAATATATTTTGCCTTTTCTTTATTAGTAAGATTGATTGTTCCATTTGATATTTCTATATATCTACATTTGTAATGCTTAAAATAAGCATAGAGAGAATTTACTTTGTTTTGCTGTACCGCTTTTTCAAAGAGGGTTCCCCCAAAGTAAAAGTCTACACCTTTATCTGAAGCATATGCTATTTTAGCCGCAATATTTTTTGAAACCATGGAAATACACCAACCAAATTTTATTAAATCTATCAACTCACCATAACTGTCTATAATATCAAAAAAATGTTGTGTGCAAATCCCGTTATCTATTACAACTGTTAATCCGCTTGACCTTGGTTTAACCTCTCTAAAAGGTAGCTGAAAAAACAACGTATTTAAGTTTTTAATCCTTGATGTCATTATGGTTTTCCTAAAAAAAATAAAATGAAATGAAATGAAATTATTGAAGATTTTAAAGCATTCATCAATAAATCGAACAACACGAGTAATTCGTAATAAATCAGTATCCCTGCTCGTTATAAATTATTATTTTATAACGAGCAAAATTAGATTTAGAAACATTTTTAATTCTGACTTTTGGATTATGTATTCTGAATTATTACACTAATTCAAAAATATTTACCTATTGACCTTTGATAGGCTGGACGAATAGACAGACGGTGGATATACTGTTTTATTAGTGGATATTCACTTAAATCTAGCTTGAGTATGCTCGGAATGTAAGCCAGAATCCCTCCTAACGCTACATCAGCCACAGTAAAAATATCTCCTAAAAGAAAAACTTGTTGCTCAAAAATGTGATTTAGAGGTTCTAACAACCTGGGAATTTCCGGTTCACGGTTGCTCTCCAGAAAAAGTCCAGATATCAAAGTAGAGTTAGCAAACAGAACCCACTGATTAATAGCTGCCCGTTCTTTCAGCGTAGTTGGTAGTTTCTCATACTTTTCTGCTAGATAGAGCAAAATTGCTCCTGACTCCCACAGCTTGAAGCCTTCATCAATTATCGTTGGCAGCTTGCCTATTGGATTAATTGCCAAATACTGCGGTTGTCGCTGGGCATCTGCCTGCATATTTAGCAAAATAATTTCGTAGGGAACTTCCAATTCTTCAAGATACCACTGAACCATTGATGCTCGACTGCGGGGTGCCCCCCCATAAAGCTTTAACATTAGTTTTGTCCTTGTATAAATGAACAGGCAGAAGCTAATTTACTTCTGAATTCTGACTCCTAACTCCTGAATTTTTACATATTATAAATGTAGATATTAAGGCAAGGATTTACAATCTTACGAACCCTTAATAAGTTTTCCCAATACAAAAAATAGAACTCGCTATTTCAAAGCAATACCAATAAGTAAAAAGTAAATAAGTATTGTGATCAGCTTCGGAAAAGCAATATAACATTATCCTTGCAGCTATTATCCAGCTAACAACGGCAAGTACAATGTCACAAGAAATAACACTCAAGGTTAACCCAGCAGGAACCATTAGTTCTAAATGAATTAAGATCGGTAAAAGACTAAAGCACAAACTGAGCAGGACTCTAGTTGGATATTCTCCAATAACCAGGGGCAGGGTTTTTCGGTTATTCACTTGATCTCCAGCCATATCTCGAAGGTCTTGAACACTGACCAGTGGAAAAATGGCAGCAGCTGATAAAAGAATCCACCACCAAGCTACTGTGGTGATCGGTCCAACAATTTGCCAAGCAGCAGCAAGTTGGACAATGATACCAAATGACATCAGCAAATTTTTAGCAAACCAATGCTTTGCCCAACCGCAAAAGTTGTGTAGGATAATCACCATTAACCAGAGTAGTGCCCACTGCAAAACCGAAATCCACAAACCTACTATACAAAACAGAAAGCTGATAATAGCCCAGCGCAGCAATGCTCCACGAATCGAAACTAATCCTTGAACCAGTGGTCTTTGAGTTTTATTTAACTTGTCTTCATCCAAGCCCTCAACTTGGTTTGCTAAACAGAAAGCCCAAAGGTATAACCAAAAATAGAGTACACCTTTGCCTAAAGCTAATAATAAGTCATAAAAAGATAACATATAACTTATACCCGCTGCTGTAATAAAAAGCAATGCAGGAATAATTGCTGATGAAATGTCACCATTTATGAAGTGCCAACTCAAAGTTGCTTCTCTAATGATTATATCTATCAAGTATATTTTGGCATTCTGCAACCAGCTTGGTTCTTTTGTTAGGATAGTCATATTTTTGGCGTTGTTGAATTAGAGTATGATTCAGATTTACAGTGAGAGCGCATCATGTTTGAGGTAACTCAGATATTGCATCAGGGACATCACCTTTGTTTCTGGCAAACGGCTTAACGTAAAAACCTTAATTTATCGTATACAAAACCGGTTTTTTGGGCTTGTTGAAAATGGTGCAAGATATTAGGTAATGCATTCTTGAAGAAGAATACAAAAGTCAAAATTTAGAATCAATTAGTGGGAGATTCTGACTCACAACTAATTTAAGACCACTAAATCTAAGATTTAGTGAAGGTCTTAAACCTACTTATTTGTCGGTCACATAGATTTTCTACTAAATTTTTACAACTGACCATATATTCTTTCTAGATAAAGGGGAAAGCTCAAAGCATACGATAATTCACTACCATTCAATGCGTTGGCGATCACGAAAGAACCCACCAGTTGGTCCGTCATCAGGAAGCGTTGCTAACCAAACTATGGTATCTGCACCTTCCTCAAGTGTTCGAGAAGCATTTGGTCCGCCTAAGTCAGTTTTCACCCAACCAGGACAAGCTGCATTTACTAAGACATGGGTTCCTTTTAATTCATCAGCTAAAATCAAGGTCAGTGCATTTTGTGCAGTTTTAGATATCCGGTAAGCTGGGTGACGGCTATGCCTTTCAGATGATAATTGCCCAGCACTAGAAGATACGTTAATAACTCTGCCATAGCTCTGCTCTATCATCAATGGAATTAAAGCTTTGCAAAGTCTGAGAGGACCATACAAATTAGTTTCTATGGTGGTCTGCAAAGTATTATCCTTCAAGCAAAAGACACTACTTTCTGGCACTTGTTTAGAATCTAAAAAGATAGCTGCATTATTCACTAACACATCTAGCCGTTTATATCGCTCACGAACATACCCTGCTAGCTGCTCAATGCTTGCGGGGTCGGTGACATCTAGCTGATGATAAATAATATTGAGTCCCTCTTCTTGCAGTTGTTTAATGGATTCCTGTCCCTTGACCTCACTGCGACTGGTGAGAACAACTTGTAATCCATGTTTAGCCAGTTGTCGGCAAACTTCAAATCCTATGCCACGGTTGGCACCTGTAACAACAGCTACTCTTTCTCTTGAATACATTTGTCTAAATCAACAATAAATGAAAAAAATGTGTGACTAAGCGTTTTGAGGCGTTACAGACTTAGCGATGAAGATATTTGGTTACTACCAAAATTTTTATTCGGACAACTTTACTTTGTTAGGAACGTAAAGGTTAGCTAACTATCGCTTGGAGACTTTTACATTGATACCATACTTAGGGTAAAGTGTCATTGAAGGATTAGGAACAATCATTTGTTCTGGCACTAGCTCAACGTGGAGCTTCTGAAAGAGTATAGCCAAGATTAAAATCATTTCCATCATGGCAAACGCTTTGCCAATACAGACTCTATGTCCCCCACCAAAAGGAAAGTAGGCGTAAGTTGGTAGTCGCTTGGCAAAGTCGTTAGCCCAGCGAGCAGGGTTGAAAACCTCTGGATCATCAAAGATCCGAGGGTCACGATGCACTACCCACTGGCTCATAATAATGGACTCGCCAGCCCGTAACGAATATTGCCCGACTTGACAGTCACGTAAAGGTTCTCGACCTAAAGCCCAGGCAGCTGGATACAGACGCATTGACTCTAAAAGTACCCATTCTGTATATTTTAGATTTGGAATGTCAGCAAAACTAGGCACTCGGTTATTTAATATAGTCTCTAACTCCTCAACCAGTTTTGCCTCAGCCTCTGGATGCTGAGCAAGTAGCATACAAGTCCATGCCAACGTATGGGCACTTGTCTCATGTCCAGCCAAGATAAACGTCATCACCTCATCTCGAACTTGCAAATCGGTCATCCCAACTCCATCTTCATCCTGGAGCTTCAGCAATACTGAGAGCAGATCCTGCCTAGTTTCACTGCTAGTCCTGTGCTGTTGGATAATGTCGTAGATAATCTTATCCATTTGTTGAACAGCATGCCGGAAGCGAACATTGTCAGATGTTGGCAGCCACTCTGGTACCAAAAACATATTACTGCTGCGTACTTCATAATGATGAACAGCCACTTCCATAGCATGCCCAATAGCATCTATTTTGTCCCTGACATCAACATCAAAAAGTGTTTTACCGACAATGGCCATCGTCAAACTAACAAGCTTTTGATCTATGTTATAGATTTTACCTTCCTGCCAGTGTTCGTTGAGGATATTGTCTGTATAGCTAGTCACAGTGTTTGCTGCTGCCGCAATCTGTTCACGGTGAAAAGCTGGTTGGATAATCCGCCGCTGGCGCTGCCAATAAGTTCCTTCGCTGGTCACAAGACCATTACCTATCAAATTGCGAACACTACGTGCATTTCTCGCTCGAACAAATAAACCAGTCTTGTCATCTATCACAGATGCAATCATAGCAGGATCGCTAATTAAGTACGTTGAAAATGGTCCCAAGCGCAAGCGAACAAAGTCACCATACTCACGAACACACTGAGTTATTAAGCTCAGAGGATCGCGGTTGAAATCTAGTAATTGACCAACAAAGAAGTTGCCCCGAGGTCCAGATGGAACATTCGCAGAAGCCTTAGATCTAGATAAAGTAGTCATACAGCAATTTTCAGATAACTAAAGCACAATGATTGAACCAGCCGAATACATCATCTTTCATGAAGTAATAAATGAATTGCATCGGCTGTGCCTGAATGGCACGGAGATAAATGGTGCAAAATCTAAGTTATGGGCTCCACCTACACCCCCACACCTTTGGTGCTTCGACCATTCCCTCCTCACTCTAAGTAACGAAATTTCGTAGAGCATCTTGGCAATAGTCAGCAAGGAATGTGGAACGATAACCTTCCTGAGTCCACAGAATGGGAAAAAAGCTTTCATCCATGGTTGTATCTCCAAACCGCTTATAGCGACCATAGATATGAGCAACTCCCGTTTCCCGAAAGCAAGTTTCAGAAGAAATTGTCCGAATAATCAAGCTACGACGGATTTTATCAGGGCTTGTATTCGGTCCTGAACCGTGCCAAATATCCCCATGATGGATTGCACATCCACCCGCCGGGATTTCAACCTGTATGATTTCAGGTTGAAAAGTACCAGCAGCAGCTCTCATTTTCCACTGGTAATCCTTAATAGGACTATCAATATCGTCTGCCCAGCGAAAGCCCCTTGAAGGAACTTCAAGTAGGGGCCATTTGTGTGAACCTTTAACATACTCAATTGTGCCGACTTCGACAGTAGCATCATCTAAAGGAATCCAACAGTTCATAATCTGCCGTGGGTTGAGATAACCGCAATATCGGGCATCTTGGTGCATTGTGA
>CAZZVG010000168.1:0-8651 GCA_964657295.1 Iningainema sp.
CTTTTTAATGCTGCTCCCTAAGTTTCAAGAGTCGCGAAAGTGCACGAAGTGCCGCTTCACTAACGCGTCTCTACATTCTTTTTTGAAAATGTCTAATATTATTGTGTAATATTTCTCCAAAATTATTACAATAGTGCAGATATATTTTCCGATAATTTCAAATCATATTTTTACAAGAATAGGTACGTTTATTTTTAAAACTAATGCTCTATATTGGTAGATATAGCCATCCTATTTACGAGGTTTTTCATCTCGTCTTTCGAGTAGCGATTAATCTTTTTCGGCTTATAAATAATATCGAACTGTGGTAATCACAGCTACACTCTTAGACTGCAAAGCATTTTTGAGGAGAAAAGCTGTTTGGTTGTGCAAAAGCTCCTCCCACCAGTGACGGGTTACAGCAACTGGTATGATTACCGTTGTTGAAGTATCAGGGTGATTGGCTTCAAACTCAGCAACGAAATCAACAATAGGAGTCAGCAATGAACGGTGAGGTGAGTCGATAATTTCCAAATGAACATTTTGTTCGAGCTTTTCCCATTGCGATTGTAGTTTGTCTCGATCTGTCCGACCAATGTCTACATGAACTGCAGCAATTTCTTCGGCAATGCTGTGTGCATAGTTAAGTGCCTGTAGCGTTCCTTGATGAATTTCACCAACGATCACAACAGCTGTCGGTGGGCTAAACTGTGGATCTGCACCAGGAGTAAAACTTTCTAATTCTTCATCTTTGACACGGAGACAAGAGTCTACATGCTTGTAATGTCGATTAACAGCTAGGAATAAGGCTATCACCACTGGAACTGCAATCAATACAGCCCATGCTCCCTCCTGGAATTTTTCCATGATGATAATAATCATCACAATTCCCGTACAAACGGCTCCAAAACCGTTCAGCAAAACTTTGGCTTGCCAATGTTGCGATCGCTCGTTGAGCCAATGCTTAACCATCCCGGATTGAGAAAGTGTAAATGAAATGTACACGCCGATGGCATACAGGGGAATCAGTGCATCAACACTTGCTCCTGTAACCACAATCATCACACTCGCAAAGACACTTAGCAAAACAATGCCATTTGAGTAAACTAAGCGATCGCCAAACAGTTGTAATTGCTGAGGAAAAAATCCATCATTAGCCAGGAAAGAAGCAACTCTAGGAAAGTCGGAAAAGCTAGTATTAGCAGCTAAGACTAAGATTAACAGTGTGACAATTAAAACAAAGGTGTATATCGCTCCATCACCAAAAATCTGATGAGCTAACAGAGAAATGACAGTCTCGTTCTTTCTTGGCACAATATGATAAATATTAACTAAGTAGGTGATGCCCAGAAAAATCGAGCCAAGAATCAAACCCATGTACGCCATAGTTATCCGCGCATTTTTCCCTTCCGGTGCCTTAAAAGCTTTGACACCATTGGAAATAGCCTCCACCCCAGTCAGCGCTACACATCCCTGAGCAAATGCTTTCAGAACAAAAAACACCCCGAGCTTTTCTGATGCTTGAATGGCTGGAGGAGCAACATGAACTTGACCGATAGCCTGATGAAACACACCTAAGCCAATCATAATAAACATGCTCGCAATGAAGGCGTAGGTAGGAAACAGAACAATTTTGCCCGTTTGCCGTATCCCCCTCAGGTTTGCCATCATGAGTAAGAAAATTAACCCCACACACATAGGAACGGCGAAAGGGTGCAATGATTTCAACTGTGGTAATGAAGTAATGTTTTCTACCGCCGAAGCGATACTGACACTCACTGTTAGCACATAATCAATCATCAATGAAGCTGCTGCTAATAAACCTGGGTTGCGACCTAAGTTTGTCGAAGCAACAATGTAAGCTCCACCGCCATTAGGATATGCCTCAACAGTTTGTCTATAGGAAAGAACGACGATCACTAGCAAGGATACGATAACGACAGAAATCCAAATAGATATACTTAAACCCGCCGCTCCGGCAAGTACTAAGACCTTGAGAATTTCTTCAGTTGCATAAGCGTTAGATGAGATAGCATCAGAGGAAAGAACTGCTAAGCCAGTAAAGTTATTTAACCGTTCTGTTTTATCAGCATCATTTGGTAATGGTTTTCCGATAACAAATCGTTTTAACTTAGAATAAAATGACATATGATAGGCACCCCTATAAACTTCTGCTAACAAAACTGAACTTATTGCTTTTGTCAACTCTTTCAAAAGAATTCACATCATCATAAATTTTGTTCAACAAACCAGCCATTCCTCCCCTTCTTCTTAAGGAGGGGAGGAATGGCGAGGAAAAAATGTTGCGTCCCTTGAACACATGTTTGATGCAACCCAAACCAGAGAGAGGGACAGCGACATTTTTTCCAATCTCTTATCGGGAAACACATAGCTCTAAGCGACTTTAATGCAAATATCACGTCTCAATAGTTTGGTTCGCGAGTCCTGGGTAACTTTATGCAAGCCAAGAGAAAATTATCGTCTTTCACTCTATGAATGTCAAGTTTAACATATAAGAGATCTGGTGGTGAATTACTTATGAATACTGTTGTGTGAAAACGAAAGAATTATAAAGTTAAATATTTATATATAAAATATATCTTGATATATAGACAGTAAATAAACATGGGAGTAGGCAAGCATGTAGGACTGATAAGTTGGGAGTAACTCTGTTTCGATAGTTCAGCCCGTCAGATAAAGTTGTGTTTATCCACGCCCATTCAATTATCGACCGCCCAAGCATCGGCAGGAGGCAGAAGGAAAGATATGTTTGATACTAAGCCGGAGGCCTTCCCACCCTATAGCTGCTCTCTCCCCTCTGAAGAATTCACTCGTGTTAGTTAGCCCACAAAGCTGGGAATAATGAAATTGATCGAAAATCACTAACGTTTTAATAACTCACGATGAATTCTGATTTTGAACCGCCCTCTAAAAGCTGGTCCCTACTTGCTACTGTAGGCGGTGTCGTCACAGCTTTGTGCGCGATCGCGGGACTAAATTCGTGGTCTAAAAATCTTTTGATAGCTTCAAATGCACTCTTACAAAAACAACAAACATTATCGTCCCAAACAAAACTGACTCAAGAAATCAAAAAACTTGATGCCAAATCTGTAGTTTTGCCAGGGAAACCAATTAGTCAGAGTACACTGACAGCAGCGACAACTCCCTATGTTGCGCCAGGAGTGGGAACACTGACTCAGAAGGAAACGGTGATCGCCACCTCAGCTTGGGCATACTTCCAGCGCAACTGGAACGATGAGACTGGGTTGGTGAATTCTGTCGATAACTTTCCCTCAGTGACTATGTGGGATCAAGCAGCCGCGATCGCTGCTTTAGTCAGTGCTAAAGAACTCAATCTCATTCCATCGGCACAATTTGAGACGAAGATGAGCAAGACGCTGAAAACTTTAGCATCAATACCTCTATATAAAGGAGAACTCCCCAACAAAGTCTACAACTCCAAAACTCTTATACCCGTTAACTACGGTAAACTAGACAAACGGGAAGAAATTGGTTGGTCTGCCCTCGATCTCGGACGAATCGCAATTTGGCTCAAAATTGTTGGGACTAAGTATCCACAACTACGATCCCAGACTAGAGCTGTCTGGAGGCATTGGCAAGTAGATCGTTTGACCAAAGATGGACAAATGTATGGTACTGCCGTTGTTCAAGGTAAAGAACAGTACAACCAAGAAGGTCGTTTGGGCTACGAGAATTATGCCGCCTATGGTTTAAAGCTGTGGGGCTTAGATGTCAATCAGGCTTTGAACTCTCGATCCAATGCTCGCTTTGTCAATCTCTACGGACAGGGAGTTCCTTATGATCGCCGCGACTTTAAAACCTCTGGTGCCAATAACTACGTCCTCAGCGAACCATATATTCTCGACGGTATTGAGACAGGGTTTCAAGCTTTACCCAAACCTTATGCAGACAGGATTTTAGCTGCTCAACAAGCTCGCTATCAAGCAACAAAACAATTAACTGCCGTCACTGAAGACAACCTGGATCGTGCTCCCTACTTCGTTTACAGCAGCTTATTTGTCAACGGAGAACCTTGGGCGACGATCACAGACACTCAACAGCAGTACAACAATTTGCGCTTTCTCAGTGCCAAAGCTGCTATTGGCTGGCACGTACTTTACAAAACTCCTTATACAAACCAGTTATTTGATTTCGTTCAAACTCATCTCCAGTCCAACAAGGGCTGGTACAACGGATTCTACGAATCCCTAAACCAACCAAACAAAAGTCTCACTGCCAACAATAATGGTGTGATTCTTGAGAGCTTACTCTACAAGCAAGTCGGACAACCGCTAACAGTTTGGGCAGGAGTCAGCACTCAGGAGACAGGAGACGGGAATTAAAAGTAAGCAAAAGATAATTTTCATGCATTTAAGTGTACGTATCTCCTGACCAGAAAGAAAAAGGTACAGAGCAAGTAAATTTATTTTGGTGGTTCTTACTTTTGAACGCCAGTTGCTTCAAGGAGGGCTTTGCCTTTCGCCAGTCGCCTACGGAGGGAAACCCTCCTGCAGCGCTGGCTCACCAACGCACTGGCTCCTTTTGACTTTTGACTTTTGACTTCCCCGAAGGGGCTGACTCCTTTTATGATTTACCAAAACTCTAAAAAAAAGCTGTTGAAATGGATTGCAACGTTCCTGATTGCGACTTTTACGCAAATTTGGTTCTACATCCCAACATCTGCTATCTCCCAAACCGATGCGCCTACAACTAATATTTGTAGCAGCATTACAGCCCCACTGACACCTGAAGAACAGACTTATGCTAGTGCGGCTTGGCAGTACTTTGTCAAAAATTATCAGTCGGCAACAGGATTTACTAATTCTACAGGGGGCTATCCCTCTGGTACGTTGTGGGACATGGGTAATTACTTAATGGCGTTGAATGCAGCGCGATGGCTGAATTTAACTGATCAAGCAGACTTCGATACCCGTCTGAATAAATTTTTGACGACTCTTAGCAGCTTAAAGCTATTTGACGATAGCCTGCCAAATAAAGTCTATAATGCAGCTACCGGACAGATGGTTGATTATGGAAACAATCCCAACGAGCGCGGTATTGGTTGGTCTGCTTTAGATATTGGTCGTATTCTAGCTGCATTTGATGTCATTCGCACCTGTCATCCTCATTACAAAGATTGGCTGCAAGGAATAGTGTCAAAGTGGCAAGTGGCGAAAGCAATTAAAGATGGGCAATTACAGGGAGCTTTAGTCCAACCGGATAAAAGTACTTTGTTGGTGCAAGAAGGCAGACTTGGCTACAAGGAATATGCTGCTAAGGGATTTGCACAATGGGGTTTTAACGCTCCTATTGCACTTGAGTTGAAGCCTGTGAAGTTTGTCGTGATTAATGGTGTCAAAATCCCAGTTGATCCCCGTGACTATCAAACTACCAACGCTAGTAATTATGTTGTCAGTGAATCTTATATTTTGCAAGGGATTGAATTTGGCTTAGAAGGGCAGTTAGCTGATTATGCTGATCGCGTGTTAGAAGTGCAAAAGCGCCGCTACGATCAAACATCTCAGTTAACGGCAGTGTCGGAAGACAACATTGATCGCCAGCCTTATTTTCTTTACAACACCGTTTATGCTAACGGTGTACCTTGGGCAACCATTACGGATGCCAACAAGCCTTACCCACAATTACGCAGTCTGAGCACAAAGGCTGCTTTTGGCTGGCACTATCTTTTCCCTAACAATGCTTATGCTCAAAAAGTTTTTGACGCTGTTAAGGATCTCCGCAGCCCGGATAACAGTGGCTACTATGCTGGTATTTATGAAGAGTCAAAGCAACCTAATCAAGCCTTGACTGGTAATACGAATGGTCTAGTTTTGGAGATTTTGTACTACAAAGCCAGGGGGAACAATCCGCTCATTAAGTCTGCGAATGGGAATGTTGCCACGGCAAAACCCAATTCCCTTCCCCATACCGTGACTCCCACTGTCGAATCTACGACTCCAAAAGTTGTAGAGGTGGCAGTCGCACCAATTCCGCCTGTTGATAGTTCGGCATCGCCTAAAATCAAGCTAAATCGACCCCTAACGGTGATTGAGCGACGCTACGCAGAGGCAGCATGGCAATATTTTGTAGCGAATTATCACTCTAAAAGCGGGCTGATTGATGATCGCAGCGATCTCAAAGGTGCAACTCTCTGGGGATTGGGAGATTATCTAGCCGCACTCCATGCAGCGCGATCGCTCGACATCATTTCTGCTGAACAATTTGATGGACGTACTCGGCATCTTTTAGGTGCTCTAACTCAACTGCCGCTGTTTGAAGAAGAGTTACCGCATCGGGGATACGATACGCGATCGCTGCAACCAATAGATTATGGCGGTAATCCTGTTACAAAAGGAACTGGTTGGTCATCTTTAGATGTCGGACGACTGTTGGCAGCGCTGTACAACTTGAAAAGCAATCACCCAGAATACACAACTGCTGTCGATAAAATTGCACTGAATTGGTCTTACTTGCGAGTTGTGCGGGATGGTATGCTCTCAAGTTCCACTGTAACAAAAGAAAGTGATGGAAAAATGAGTCTCAGTGTAAACCCTGTAAATCGTTTAGGTTATGAGGAATATGCAGCGCGGGCTTTTCAATTATGGGGCTTTAATGTCAATCGTTCGGCTGTTGGTGGTGAATATCAAACTGCCTCGGTAGAGGGAGTTCAAGTCCCAATTCAGCGCACTCATCTAGAGGCGCAAGAGAAAAAGTCTCAGTACACAATCAGCGATCCATTCGTGCTTTACGGTTTAGAGTTTGGTTTAGAACCACAGATGAAATCGCTGGTGCAGCCAATTTTACAAGCGCAAGCCGAACGCTACCGCCGCACTGGAACTCTCACTGCCTCCGGCACCACCCTCATTGATCGTCAGCCTTACACCGTTCACAGCACGATTATCGCTCTTGAACAGCCTTGGATGGCTTTAGGGGATAATAGCAAACCTTTACCATCGGCGCGAATGGTTAGTACTGCAGTTGCTTTTGCTTATCATGCCTTGTTTCCAGATGAAAACTATGCTCAAGTGTTACGGCAGGCGACAACGGACTTATATAACCCTCTTGTAGGTTTTTATGAAGGTTTCTATGAGACAACAGGTAAAACAGCGATCGGTTTTACCAGCAGCACCAATAGCATAGTTTTAGAATCTTTGCTCTATAGCGCAATCAATCAGCAGCCCCTGATCCGTCCAATTGCCGCCAAAAATTCTCCCTGGTGGCAAGCAATTCACAAGGGTAACTCTGGGCGAGGTTTACCCAGTACTGCCACCTCAGCAGCCAAGTTCATCTCTGATGGTTCCAAAACTTACTGGATTTCAGAAGAGCCAAAGGCGCTAATTAATCCGAACTAGGCGAATTTCCGTGCGTTGGTTGCGCTTATCATTCGGAGAAATGCCGGGTAGCGGTTCGCTAACACCTTGACCTTCAACTACAATATTGTGCTTAACATTTCGCGAACGGAGATAACTAACTACTACCTGCGCTCGTTGTTGGCTAAGTTCTTGGTTAAAGTCAGCAGAGCCAATCTGAGACGTATGCCCAATGACTCGCACAGCTACAGTTTGCAGGTTGAATTTGCGATCGCGCTTGCACAAACTGATCAAGCTAGATACCGACAGCATCCGCTTTTATTTTCTCTGCGCCTGCTATTTTGGTAAAATTGAATGTATCAACGGCAAACAACCGCGTGATAGCACCATTTTCTTTGCCGAATGCGCGGATGGGTAGGTGTTGGAAAATAAGGTGACAAAAAAATGGCTGAACTCCCGACAGTACAAGGCTTAACGACAATATTCACGGAAAATACACCCGCGCTCCATACCCAGACTGCATTTCAGCCATTTGTCTCTCCACCAACCAGGATTTCTCATGCTATGATTGTTCCATCCGCGCAACAGAACCTTGAAAACCAAATACAGCATACCTTTGAGGTTTCCGCAGTTGAAATTTCATTTACTCCCTATTAGGGATTGAAACTTGTAATAATGGTCATCATCAAACTCTTGCCAGTGTTGAAATTTCATTTACTCCCTATTAGGGATTGAAACCTGAGTCTTCTCCACTTTTAGCTCTATCTTGGTGTTGAAATTTCATTTACTCCCTATTAGGGATTGAAACTGCAAACTCAGAGTTAGAATCGGCAACAGAGTACAGTTGAAATTTCATTTACTCCCTATTAGGGATTGAAACATCCTTGGAGATGTAGATAGACAGACTAGAACCTTGTTGAAATTTCATTTACTCCCTATTAGGGATTGAAACTGGTCAGTATCGGAAACCGCGTCCCGGCATGTTAGTTGAAATTTCATTTACTCCCTATTAGGGATTGAAACAGAAGAGCAAAAGTAATAAGTTGTAACGCCATTTGTTGTTGAAATTTCATTTACTCCCTATTAGGGATTGAAACTTCAAATTTGACAAAGCAACAAAAGAGATATACGTTGAAATTTCATTTACTCCCTATTAGGGATTGAAACACAATTCCAGACCCTATTGCTGGGGGGTCTGCCGTTGAAATTTCATTTACTCCCTATTAGGGATTGAAACATAGCGATCGCACTAAGGAACTCCTCAAGGAAATGTTGAAATTTCATTTACTCCCTATTAGGGATTGAAACCATTATCCATTGACTCCCTCAGCATCAACATCA
>CAZZVG010000169.1:0-8636 GCA_964657295.1 Iningainema sp.
TATCAGTGGGTGACCTAGGAGTCGAACCTAGAACCAATGGATTAAGAGTCCACTGCTCAGCCATTGAGCTTCTCACCCAATGAATCATGATACTAAATTTATTACAAAGTTGCCACTATTTCTGCTTCTTTTTTTGTTTTCCTGCAAAAAGGGGGAGAAATAGGTTTTCCGATCTGCCTATTCCCTTACAGCAAGGCGCTTTCTTGGGACGCGCAATTGTTCTGATGAAAGTTGCCCCACCACTGTCTGTGCGTCATTAGTCATTGGTCATTAATAAAAACAAATGACCAATGACATTCATGGAGTTTTGTAAAATTTAGTTGACAATGCCCAAAATTTTGAATATTGCTTGTCGATAAATCTTGAGACCTTCTGCGTTTAGATGATCGCCATCACTCGTCAAGTTGTCTTTGAGAACGTGATTCTCATATAAAGGTTGCACACCAACAGATTCAACTGGAACCTTTTCGGAGGCAGCAACTTGATTCATGACGGCATTGATTTCCTCAACTTTTGCAAGTGGAGCCGAGACAGTTGGATCTTGGCTTGCTGCGACTGTTGAGTAAAAAGCCGGAATGAGAAAAATCTCTTGAGTTCCCAATTTCCTGGTCAAGGCGATCGCTTCAATCAGCTTTTTGCTAAACTGTTCTTTACTCAGTCCATACCAAGCGTCATTTCCACCAACGGCAATAATTGCTTTTTGGCATTTCACATTGGCAGGAGCTAAAAGCTTCAGTTGTTCAACCAGTGAAATTGCACTCAGACCATTTAAAGCAAAGTTAAAAGTCCCATTCCCAAGGGTATTTCCCAGTTCAGCCGAAATAGAGTCTCCAAACAAGCAACCTGAGTATTGTTTTCCACTTGTTGCAAAAGTTTGATATTGCACCAACTGCTGCCATAAGAGTGTAGAACTGAGATTGTCCTGTTGTGATTGTTGGTTTGGGGAACCAGTATACAAACTTGCGCGACTCAGTATTTCTAAGGCTGCTGGCAGATCGACAACTAGTTGATTGCTAGGATATGCTTCAAGAAAGCTAATAATTCCCAGACCTTCAATTGACTTTGCTCCCAAAATAACAGCCGCTCTCAGTGCTGGTACTCCAGCTTTGTCACGACGTGCAAGTCCCTTAGAAGCTGCAAATAGAAGTTGTTTGGAAAGTCTAGTGTCTAATAACTTATCCAACGCCGCGATATCAAGAGACATTTTTATTTGTAGTGCCTCTTGCAGCATCTTTTGCTGTTTTGGATTTATGTAATGCAGAAAGGATTTGAGATCAGCAGAAGCTTGCCGTGTTTCCGCATATTTACGTAAATCAGCCACAGGTAGTGATTGCTCGAACAATCCGTATCTGAGAACAATTTGCTGTGCAGCAGAACTAGGAGATGAATCAATAGCTACAAATACGACACAACTAGATAGGCACAACAGTAGACGGGACAAATATTTAACGAAAGGTAATTGAAATGACATTGGCAGTGTTTATCTGAATCGTATATACATTGTATGTGCTACATGTTACAACCTTCAGCAGATGCAAGCCGGAAACTAGATACAGCATATTTAACAAATACTGACTCTGTCGCTGCATTGCAAGAGCTCTTGAGTTGCAGATTTTTTGATAATCTTACCAAGGTAAGCGTACAGAGAACCATCGGCTGAATCAAAAGCAATTTCAGCTATGCAACAGTCGGGAAATATTCTTTTGTATTTTTACTTAGCATTGGATTCCTACTATGACATTATTATTAGCACTCGATTTTGGTGGAACTAAGCAGGCGGCGGCGATCGCAAATGCAGGTTCTCGCGAATGGCTGGGTTATGAACGTGCTTTGTCACCAAGAAATGCAAATGCTAATACTGACTTGGAAATTATGCGATCGCTCATTCATTCGCTGTTGCAAGGAGTAAAACCTGCGGCGATCGGTGTCAGCTTTGGCGGACCAGTAGACGCAACGACTGGGATGGTGCGTCTATCCCATCATGTCCCTGGATGGGAAAATGTTCCCTTACGCGATTTGTTAGCAGAAGAGTTTGGCGTTCCTACTCTTGTGGACAACGATGCTAATGTCGCTGCATTGGGCGAACATCGCTTTGGTGCGGGTCAGGGATACGATAGCTTATTTTACATTACTATCAGTACTGGTGTGGGGGGTGGTTGGATACTCAACGGTAAGCCTTGGCAAGGTGCGGAAGGGATGGCGGGTGAAATTGGGCATATGGTTGTAGATCCGAATGGACCAATGTGTTTGTGTGGGAAGCGGGGATGTGTGGAACGCTTGACGTCAGGACCCTATATGGCGCAGGATGCGAGGGAGGTTTTAGAGAATGAACCGCAGACGCTTTCTGTAATGGGAACTTTCCCAGAAAAAGAACTCACACAAAGAGGAGAAATACTCAGGGGCTTGGTGGAAGGTAATTTGGAGTTGATTACAGGGATTGTGGTGAGTGAAGCGGCAGTGGCTGGAGATGATTTAGCGAGGGAACTTTTATCTAGGGGTGGTTGGGCGCTGGGTATGGGTATTGGGAATGTGGCAAACCTGATCAATCCGCGACGGTTTGTGCTGGGTGGTAGTGTGACGAAGGCGGGGAAGGTTTGGTGGGATGCTGTCACAAAGGTGGCGCGGGAAACGGCTTTACCTGAGGTGAATTTTGAAATTGTGCCGGCTTTACTGGGTGATGATGCGCCTTTGTGGGGGGCGGTGGCGTTAAGTCTAGACGCTTTAATGACGCAACCACAAACCTAAGCAAGAGCGATGCCTTTGGCAACGGCGCACATCCGTATCGCCTCCTGAATATCATCTAAAGGCATAATCATATTATGAGTTAAATAGGAATATGAGCGATTCAGACCGGATTGATAAACTAATTGAGTCTAATGCCAAATCGATTCAAGCGTTAACAGATTTAGCTAATAGCATTTTACCTAGGATGGACGAGATGCAGAGACAGATAGCTAATATGCAGCGTCAAATGATTGATAATCAAAGAAGAATTGATGATAACACAGGAGATATTAGAGATTTAGCAGCAGATATTAGGGAGGTAACATTTGAAAATCAGAGAATTTTAAAATACCTCGAATCTCTGACTAAATAAGTTTAGTAGGATGTGTTAAGAAAGTGTAACGTGTCATATCTAGGTTTCAAGATGCTAAGACTTCGTTGAGGATGACAACAGGTAAACCGGAAACGTTACGAAAGCCTTTATCGTTGGTAATAAATTGGTTACAGCTAACAGATAAAGCTGTCGCTGCATGAATAGCATCTGGTGTTTTTAGGTGAGTTGTAGCTCTAAGATTTGCGGCTTGTCTCAGTATTGATTGACTGATCGGAATGAGTCGCATTTCTGATGAGAGTAAAAGCAGCTCATAAGCGTTAATTAAAATGGAGTTAGAATTTCGCAGAGGTAGGACTAAAGTTTCCATCAAAATTAGTTCACTGCTGACAATTTCAATTTCTCCTGCTTGCAGCCTTAACCATAGAGGTGCAAGCAGTGGCACATACTCAGGAAACTTCTCGACGCTATAGATTACAGTTGATGTATCTACATATACCAAGCTAGAAGCTGGAATATTTAGCGTTCCCATGATTCCCGTTCCTCTTTAAGATATTTGTCTACTTCTTGAGTAGTCTTTAAAAGCTGTCTTCCTGGTAACTCGTTAAGAATATCTACTGCTGAACGTCGTTTAGGTTCGGCTTTTGAAGGCAAGATGACAAATACATCAACACTATCGCCGATTTCAGCTTCTGGAATTTCGATTTCTATCTTGTTTCCAGGTAAAACTTTAGTTGTAATGCGTAAAGCTGCTTGCATGATTTATTTAACCTTAAAGAGTGAGGACATCTTCGTAAAGATCTATCATTGTTAGGGTTAACCCTACTGAGTTTAATTCTAGGTGATTATCTTTGCTTAAAATTTGTACTGACCAGTTTTGCTGAGCATCCTGACAATAAATCTCTACTTTGATTTCATATTATAAAAATAATACATATTCCCGCAGGCTTTCTAAAGTTTGGTAATTAACGAGTTTTTCTCGTCTCTCTGTTGTTTCTGTGTTTGATGATAGAACCTATATCAGTCAATATAGATAAGATAAGAAAGGAAGATAGCGATCGCTTTTTCTGTGCCCGCATCACGCTTCACCCATTGTTCAGTCACAGGGTTGTAGGTTTGGCGGCGTTTGTCTACCGCACCACGGCGATAATCGTTACCCGTATTCTTTGCCATACCTTTATCACCTCTGTTAATGGTTAATTGCAATCAACCATTAATAATTAATCACCAACGCTTAAGTTAAGTGATTATTCGGACTTGATATAACATAGATGACTGTAGAAATTTGTAGTTCCGAGTAGTATATGTACTGAAAAACCCGATCGCTTAGGGGGAATGCGATCAGGTCTTTCGTTGTAGTATTTTAGATGCAAATAATTCACCTTGAAAGCAGGTTCAGATTGTGAGGCATGGACAAATTTGAATGTGTTGCTTCAGCATACTGTCAACAAACTCATAAAATCGTCAATTGATTCGTGACAAGTTAAGGAAATAAGATATTTGTCAAAGGTATAGGAAAAAGAGATAAATCTAGGCCTTGAGGCGGTATCATCAACACAAGAGTATATCATACAGTTATTAACACTCTTGTGTTGCATCTTGAGCAATTCCCAAGGTCTTATAGCTGTTCGTTAACTCCTCCCAAAGAGCCTGAATTTGCTCGTAAGACTGTTGGGGAGAAAGTTTGCCCCTAGTCTCTAGATTAGAGATATAACCAACACGTTGAGAAAATTCTTGCAAGTTAGCATTGAATACAAGGTTTTCTGGGTTGAATTTACCTTGGTATTGATAGCGCTGGTAAAGAAAGTTATTTTTTTCTACCTGGTTGCGGTCAGTCATGACACACTCCTTTGTTAATTAGTTTTAAGTTTTCTAGTTACTTTTACTCTATCCAGCAATAATGATAAAAGCAAATATTCTTATTTATTAAATTAATAAATAAAAATTATTAAAGATTTTGATGTGGGGGAGTGAATAAATGTCGATCGCAGAAGTTGGGGTGTAAGGCTTGCTGTGCGCTGCGTCCGGGTTTCTTTCCCACACCCAGGCAGTAGGGGCGTTGTTGAGGCTACGCCAACCGCTGATGACTTCGCAGTACCATTTTAGGAAAGCTATTTCAAACTGTGATGGAGCGGAGATGATGTCTGTACGTCGAACCTTGTTGAATTCTGATGTCCAACTTTCTTATTTAGAGTGGAACCAGGGTCAAGAACCATTACTACTGTTACACGGCTTGGGTGACCACGCCTTGGTTTGGTCTAGCTTGGGAAATGACTTGGCTTCCCAATACCACATAGTTGCGCCAGATATGCGAGGTCATGGCGAAAGTAGTAAGCCAGACAGGGATTATACGTTTGAGAGTGCGATCGCTGACTTAGAAGCACTGATGGATCACTTAGGATGGTCGGGTGCTCATGTAGTTGCTCATTCTTGGACAGGCAAATTAGCAGCCATCTGGGCAAAGCAACATCCACAACGATTGCTGAGTATGATTCTGGTAGATCCAATATTCATCTGGAGTCTGCACAGCTTTTTCAAAGTCACATTTCCTCTTTTTTATCGCATTTTACCTTTCCTCAAAGGTATGGGTCCGTTTGCCAGTTACGAGGAAGCTGAAAAACAAGCACGTCAGTTAAACCAATATCAGGGATGGAGTGACTTACAGCAGCAAGTATTCCATGCAGGAATTGAACAAAAACCTGATGGTGATTGGGGTAGCAAGTTTACGGTTTCAGCCCGTAATGGGATTTTTGCAGAAGTCATGCGAGTTCCAGGTTTAACCGTTCCAATTTACACTCCTACCCTCTTCGTACAGCCAGAAAAAGGTGTTAATCGTCAAGAGTGGCAAATAAAGCCGTACAAAACTTATCTAAAAAATTTACGAATATGCCAAGTTCCAGGCAATCATTGGCCTTTTTTGACGCAGCCATTTGTCTTTAACCAAACTGTGAGAAATTTTTTGCTTGAGTTTAGATAAAAGATACTGCTTCATTTGTGTCTATCTGCTCAAACTCTGCCGCGATCGTATGCAGCAATTCTCTAGTTTCAGAATCACTCAAAATTCCAGCAAACTTTGCTAAAGGATGTTCTTCTTGCGGTGTTAAATCCGGTTCTGGTAACTGACGCAGAAAATTGGAAATCACATCAGAAAGCGACAGTTGCTGTTGCTGCGCCCAACGTTCTGCTTTTTGGATCAAAGCTTCATTAATTTGCTCTACTAGATCCTCATTCCGTCACTGCCTACGCACGTATGACAGTGACGGAACGTTTATTTTTTGTAGTGGTATTTTGGGTTGATAAACGTTCTTCAATTGGTAGTGCCTTTGTACGTCGGTCGAAAATAAATAACCAACCAGAATCTAACCCTAAGCGTGCTAAATACGAGTCTAATTGTTCAAGCCCTTCGGATTGTGGATCTCCTTTCTTATTGCGCCAAACTTTTAATTCGATTCCTAAGGTTACCAAACCATATCTTAAACATAAGTCCATACGGTCACGTCCAATCGCGTATTCGCGTTCTAAAGTTCCTCCTCCATTCACAACGCGATGTAAGAATGCCATCAATACTAGATGGGGTGCTATTTCATGGTATCCTGTGCTACCTAGTAATGGTTCACCATGCTGCCTCCAGAATTTCAAAAACGCTTGCAATAAGGCATCAGTATTTAATTCCCCGTTTTGTGTTAACCAAGTGGGTGCGATTTCCGGCAGTGAAGCAGAAGGTGTTACCGTTAATACTCTAGGTAAAATCTCGCGGTAAATCGGATTTGCGATCGTCAATCCTCCTTGCGGGTTCATTTTGCATAAACCCAAGTCAAGAACAAATTGGATATCATCCGGTGGCACATCCCCTAGTTCTAAACCAGCTAGCATTGGTTCAATAATTGCTTTTACTCGCTTGTCTCGAAGTCTTTCAGCAAGCGAATCAAGATGAGTGTCTTTACGCGCAATTAATATTTCTTTCGCTGCAAAAATATGTTCGTGTGTAATTGCTACATTTCTGTCCTGAACCATCTTTTCTACAACTTCTTTGGCTAATGCATTGACTAACCAAGGCTGTCCCTGAGTCAAATCAAACGCCATTGCTGTTGCTTCTAAGGTGAAAACTTGTCCTGTCTCCGAGGTATGTTGCTGATATAATTCTTGTACCTCAGAGGCTAAAAAATCTCTCAGTGTTAGCGAACTGACTTTAATATTGAACGGACTCGACGTATTTAATCTATCGCTTCCACCTGCGGCTACTTTGTAATCACGCACATCCCGTAAACCAATCAACCCTACCGACAACGGGAAGTTTTCGGGACGGTTGGGATAGCCATCGCGTAGCTGTCGCAAAAATGAAATTAGGGCTTCATCCTGTAAGGAGTCAATTTCATCTATAAATAGTACCAATGGTCGTGATGAGGCTTGTGCCCAAGCCTGTAAATTAGCTTGAATTCTCTGTCCGGGTTCGGTATAAACCCAAGTAGGAGATTGTAAATCTTGGGGTAACCGGACTGAAATTGCATTGCGCCACGCACCAAGAATCGCTAGTTCTGCGGCTCCTGGATCATCACTATAGGGTGCCCCCACTTCCGCAGATACCATGACTGCCGTGTAGCGTCCACTAGCCGTTAGCTGTTTTGCTAGTGCTAGCATTGCAGTGGTTTTACCTGTTTGACGAGGGGCATGAATTACTAAGTAACTTTCTTGCTCAATTAACTGCTCCAAATCGGGCAGCCGACTGGTGGGTGCCAGCATGTAGTGTTTGTCAGCTTTACACGGACCTGCAATGTTGAACCAACGAGCCATGCAATATTTTTCGCATAAAGGCGGATGACTTAAGTTTACCTCATGAACGGAATCGCCACGAACTTAAGCCGTTGTAGCGATTCCCAAGGCATAATGCTCTCATTCTCATTCATCTGCTGGATTGAGAAAACCGTTGAGAATATCCTCCGGTAGGGGCGCATCAAAGTCAGGGGCAATAATAACTCTGCCATTATCTAACCCTGGAATTCGAGAGTTAGACTGTTCTCCAATAGGTACTATACGGGCAATGGGAGTACCTGCTTGCGAAATAATCACTTCTTCTCCTGACAACACTCGACGCAGCAGTTCAGTGAAGTCAACATCCGTATCGCCCCAAATCCACATATCCCTACGCTCCCATTCCAGAATACTGCTTCAAACCCCGTCGCCACAGCCAGCGATTTATCCCCAAAAACAACAATATCCAACCTACCATTGACAAAAATCCCCGCGTGACATCGACAGGTAAACCCACTAATAGACTTGCAGGAAAATTAAGCAAGTAAGGAAAAGGCGTCCAAAGTGCCGCAACTCTTACAGGTTCGGGAAATACCTTCAAGGGTGCAATCAAACCAGACAAAAATAAGTAGAACAGAAACCAGAGATTTTCTAAAGCGCTAGCCCGTTCTGTCCAAAAGGCAAACATAGCTAAGGTGTACTGAATGAGAAAGCGCAGGGTAAAAGCTAGTACTACTGCTAAAGAAAATAGTAATAAATTCCCTAAACTCGGTACCCAAATTGCTTGAGGATAAAGTACAAAAAATAATCCTATTAACAATAATGTAAACGG
>CAZZVG010000170.1:0-8591 GCA_964657295.1 Iningainema sp.
GTAGAACCTGGAGCGGTAGGTCATGGAGGCAATATTGACCTTGATGCTGGTTTGGTTTCTCTAAATAATGGTGCTCAAATCGCTTCTGGCACTTTTGGAAAAGGGGATGCAGGTGGAGTCCGGTTGAATGTGACTAGAGATTTCTTTGCATATGGGGAAGATGTCCAAGGAAATGGGGAAATTGGTCGGAGATTTCCGAGTGGTGTTTTTAGCACAGTAGAAATAGAAGCAACAGGCAAAGGTGGGAATATAGAATTGAGTGCTGGTTCTGTTTCTTTAAGAAATGGTGGGCAAATTAATTCCGATACTCTTGGACAAGGGAATGCAGGCGATTTGAAGATTAATGTTTCAGGCAAAGTCCAGTTGGATGGGGAAATTCGGCTTGGCGGAATTGGCAGTGAGATCTCTAGTAGTGCCAATTCTGGTGCAATGGGCAACGCAGGGAATATAGATCTCAGTGCTGCTTCCATTGATCTGACCAATGGTGGCTCTATCACCACCGCAGCTAGTGGAAATGGCAGATCAAATGCAGGCAACATAGCAATTACTAGCAACCAATTGCGGTTGAGCGATCGCTCTAAAATTACCGCCACAACTCTATTGGGTAATGGTGGCAACATCTTCTTGAATCTAAAAGAGTTCTTGTTATTGCACAATCACAGCAATATCTCAACCACTGCTGGACTTGCTAATGCTGGTGGCAATGGTGGTAATATCAATATTAATTCTGGATTTGTCGTCGCTGTTCCCGGAGAAGATAGCGACATCTCTGCTAATGCCTATAACGGCAGAGGCGGCAACATTAACATCACCACCAATGGTATCTACGGCATACAATACCGTACCCAAAATACCGATTTCAGTGACATTACCGCCAGTTCTCAATTTGGCAGTAACGGTACAGTCAACTTGTTTCTCCCAGAAATTGACCCAACTGCGGGATTAACTCAATTACCCTTCGCTATAATTGACCCCGCAGACCAAATTATCGCAGGTTGTCCGGCGGATCGCGACGCTCGTTTTGTCGTCACCGGACGGGGTGGCATACCAGAAGATCCCAGACAAGCGCTTCTCGGGCAGGTAGTCATGCAAGATTTTCGATATCCTGCTATTGGCAGCAATTTGGCTCAGAATGTCCCACTCCCTCCCAAAGTTTCAACCTTAAGCTCTCCCCACTCCCCAATCGTAGAAGCAAAAGGGTGGGTCATGGACAAGCAAGGCAATGTCATCTTAGTGGCGAATCTGCCCAATGTCAACCGCAGTTCTTGGAGTGATGAGATAAATTGTCCCAGCTTAAAACGGTAATATCAAGTTCGGATGAAGACTTATAATTAAACTAGGAATCGAAGTATGCATCTGGCAAGCTTGGCGTAGTATTCTTGCGGCTGACCTGACTGACAATCTCCCCAGTTTTTTGATCGTTGGACTGGAGCATGGCTCTTTGCTACTGATGTAGCCAGGATGTCAGCAAACGCACATACATCAGATGTCAAAAAGCAGCGTCCTTTTTCCCCGGATTAACTTCACCTTTCGCCCATTCCACCGATAGTGCGGAAATCGCCAACCTTTTTCGTGCTTCAGCAGTTCAAAAAATTTAGATTTTTTGCTCTTTAAAAAGAGTAATAAAACCTGCTTGTTGAAAGTGTTTATTATGGGCGAGCGCTTCTGTTAATTCTAATTCTTCCATGATTTGAAATGAACTACAATCGGTTAAACTCCATCCTTTATCAGGTCTTTTTAGATATAATTCTAAGGCTTTGGTAAATTGTTGGTTATTCGCTGCTATAATAACATTAGGGTGAAATTGCATTCTTTGAACGGTTAATCCTGCTTCTTGACGAAGAAGAGTATCAAATTTAGAAAAGAAGTTTAAAAATTCTGTGAAGACCATTTCGCTAGTCACAATCTTCTTTTTTTCTCCCATCAATCCAAATGCGATCGCTTTGGGACTTTGGATATACTGAAAATAGAAAGAACTAGCCAAGAACAATTGAATGCATGACAAATCGTGAAGAATTGATCCAGGAACTCGAACAAGCTCCTGATGATATAGTCCAGTCAGTACTGGATTTTTTTCGTAGGGTAAAAGCAACACGCAAAACTCATCCTCTCGGAAAATTTGCAGGTATTTTAAGTGATGTCGAAGCGGAAGAATTAAAAAGGGCGATGTCTGACGACAAGCCACTTCGTGTCTACACAACAGAATGTCGGCAGGTGGATGTGAATGAGTGGTGAGATTGCCCTAGCTCGTCGAGAATCCTTGATGAGGGCGAATCGAACATCAGAGCTTAGTAGAAAAAATCCGGAAAAAGATAAATAGTGCTTTATTTTACTAAATCTTTATATATAGAATCAGAAAAACGTGTTTCAATCTAGAGTTAGTACATAGATTTTGTGTGTACTATATAACACTTTTAATAATTACCTGAGCAAGACATAAGCAACTGTTGAGGGCGATCGCGTTACCTTTTATAGGGCATCTATTTCCCATGAAAGCGTGAGGTCTAGTTAGTAGTAACGCTAGTAAAATAAAGCTATTAGCAGGTTAATACTACAACAAAATAGATAACTCAATCGCCCCAGATATGCAGTGCAGTCATTACATTATGTGACACCAATATCAAGGAATTATTGATGTAATATAGTATACCAAAAATTCAGCAGAGGAACCTTGACGATGAAAATACAAAGCTTATCTAAAAAGACTTTCTGGCTAGGATTAATTTTTACCGCAGTTATAGTTGGAGCGATTTTCAGATTAAGCCCTAGCTTGGCTGTATCCACTCCCACTACAGCGTCAAGAGTACAACTATCGGCACCTGCAACAACTTTAATAGCCCGCAATGGTTCAGGAGGTTCGCTTTACTCTCGGTTAGGTGGTTACAACGGGATTGCTGCTGTCATTGACGATACCGCGCAATATGCCTTCAACGACCCAGTGATCGGCAAATACTTTATTGGCTTGAGTACCAACTCAAAACAGCGGCTGCGCGAGTTGCTAGTGGAACAGTTCTGCCAAGCGACAGGTGGTCCTTGTGTTTATCTTGGGCGGAGTATGAAGCTTTCCCACGGTGGAATCGGTCTCTCGAACGACGAATTTAATGCTTTTGCTAATGATGTCAGCAAAGCCCTCGATCAAAACAAGGTCAATCAATCAGACAAACAGGCAGTATTACAGTTCGTCGAAAGTCTAAGGGGTCAGATTGTCGAAAGCTAGTTCTGATTAGAGAACATCTTCAAAGGCAATATTGTTCAGCATGTAGAGACGTTTCATGGAACGTTTCTACATTTTTATAAGTTTTGGATTTTAGATTCTAGATTTTTGATGAAAAAATCATTGCCATATCACTCATTATATAGGTTAATCTAAGCTTAGAAAATTCTAATGAAATCGGAGAGATGTTTTAATTGAGGGAGGTAAGACGGCAGCTAGTCTTAGTGCTGCTAACTTTTTTGCTGGTAACAACAGTTGTACCAGCCACAGCAGAGCTAAATTCAAAATTCCAGATTGAAAATTCAACAAAAAGAATTACCAATTACGAATTACCTTCAGAGAATTCTCCAGTTACGTTACTCTCTGAAGGTAAGCAACTTTATGATGCGGGACGGTTTGCCGAAGCAGTACAAGTTTGGGAACAGGCGGTAAAGGCGTTTGAGCAAAAAGGAGATCGTCGCAATCAAGCCACTAGCTACAACTATCTCGCCATTGTGTATCAAGATTTGGGACAGTGGGAGGCTTCCCGAAGTGCGATCGCCTCTGTTTTCAAACTCTTGCAAACAAATCATGATCCTTTACTTTACGCTCAAGCCTTGAATACCCAAGGCAGTTTGCAACTCAATACAGGTCATGCTGAAGCTGCTCTGGAAACTTGGAAACAGGCAACACAGAGTTATCGTTCCTTTAAGGATATCACGGGAATTGTTCTGAGCCAAATTAACTCTGCTCAAGCATTGCAAACTTTAGGACTTTATCGACGGGCACGAACCACTTTAGAGCAAGTCAATCAAGACTTGGCAGCCTTACCGAACTCCCTCCTCAAAGCCAGACAATTACGCAGTCTGGGTGTGACTTTGCAAGTTGTCGGAGATTTGCAGCAGTCGCAAGCTGTTTTGTCTGAGAGTTTAGCCATTGCCAAGCAACTCAATTCAACACCAGATATTGGCGAAACCTTCTTAAGATTGGGGAATACTGCTAGGGCAATGGCAGACTGGGATGCGGCATTGAAGTTCTACCAACAAACAACAAACACGGCAACAAACCCCCATACCCAGCTACAAGGGCAACTCAACCAACTCAGCATCTTGGTTAACACCAAGCAAACCACAGCAGCACTGGCACTTCTCCCCCAAATCCAAGTGGGGCTAGCAAACCTTCCGCCCAGTCGGACAGTCATCTATGAACAGGTGAATTTCTCAGAAAGTTTGATGAAGCTGTCATCAATCATAAGTCATTCGTCCTTAGTTGTTGACAATAGACTTATAATAAAGGACATTGCTCAAATATTAGCAAAATCTGTACGACAGGCAAGAGATTTAAACGATACTCGGGCAGAATCTTATGCTTTGGGGCAGTTAGGGCATCTGTACGAACAGACTCAACAATGGAAGGAAGCTCTTTCACTGACACAACAAGCACTCTCATTGGCTCAAGACATACGGGCAGCAGATATTGCGGCAAATTGGTACTGGCAGCAGGGGCGAATTTTCAAAGCACTTGGGGATGTAAATAGTGCGATCGCTGCCTATGACCAAGCAGTTTATACTCTAGCATCTTTGCGTCAAGACTTAGTGACGGTGAATCCTGACGTGCAGTTTTCCTTCCGAGAGCAGGTTGAACCTGTCTACCGTCAGTTGGTAGAATTGCTGTTGCAAAATGTAGATAGTCTTCCCGAACCTACCAGACAAAAACACCTCCAACGTTCTAGAGAAGCGATTGAGGGGTTACAACTGGCAGAGGTAGAAAACTTTCTTCGGGAAGCTTGCATAACTTATAAATCTAGATCAATTGATGCGATCGACAAGAAAGCTGCGGTGATCTATCCCATCCTTCTGGGGCAACGCTTGGAGGTGATTCTCTCTTTCCCTGGACAGCCTTTGCGACATTACGGAACTGCTCTTTCAGCAGAAAAAGCCTCAAGAGTATTTGAGGAGCTACGCTCTTCTTTAAACCCTGTTTTCCAACCGAACGAAGTATTACCGTCTGCACAACAAGTCTACGATTGGTTGCTGCGTCCGGCAAAAGCAGAGTTAGAGCGTCAGGGAATGAAAACGTTGGTATTTGTCCTTGATGGTTTTTTACGTAGTCTACCAATGGCAGTTCTCCATGATGGCAAGCAGTATTTGGTAGAGCGGTATAATATTGCTCTCACCCCTAGCTTGCAGTTATTAGATTCGCCATCACCTTCTCTTTGTACAGACAAGACATGCCGCGTCTCGATATTAGCAGCTGGTTTAGCAGAAGCACGTCAAGGTTTTTCTGCGTTACCTGGTGTAGAACAAGAGATTAAACAAGTGAGCGCCACTTTCCCAGGTAAAGTCTTATTGAATCAAAACTTTACTCGCTCTAATTTCCAACAGCGAGTCGAAGACAAACCATTTTCTGTGATTCACTTGGCAACCCATGGTCAGTTTAGCTCAAAAGCCGAAGACACTTTTCTCTTAACTTGGGATGGTCGCATTAACGTCAAAGATATAGATCAATTGCTTAGAGAACAGGGAGATAAGGCTACGCGCACCTTTATTAAACGCGAACCGATTGAACTGTTGGTTCTCAGTGCTTGTCAAACTGCTAAAGGTGACGACAGAGCAACTTTAGGATTGGCAGGAGTCGCTGTGCGTTCTGGTGCCAGGAGTACTTTGGCAACTCTATGGTCGGTACAGGATAAGTCTACATCCCAACTTATCTCTGAATTCTACCACCGCCTCACCCAACCTGGGATGACTAAAGCTGAAGCATTACGCGGAGCGCAACTATCTCTGTTAAACTCACAAGAGTACAAACATCCTTACTACTGGTCACCGTTTGTTCTCGTGGGAAATTGGCAGTAATTGGTGAGCTTCAATCTGGACGCAAACCAATTGACTCATAGGTAAACCCGTTGCGATCGCTAAACTCAATCTCAAAAGCCGCACCATCAGCCAATATTTTGACTACTGTGCCAACTTGTCCACGCCACAGATTATATTCAGTGCCGCCATATCGAGTAGCTTAACGGTCGTTGTCATGTCGTATCTCCTTTACAAAGGATAGCAAGTCATTAATCTTGGGATCTCAGAACCATCCAATCTAAAAGTTGGCAATGAGTCGCCTCCAAGAGAAGGAAAGAGAAATAGAATTTTACAACTGATGGAAGGGTTGCTATATTACTTTAATCATCAGAAAAGAAAAATAGTTACTTATATTTAAACCATGTTTTTCATTTTGTCAAAAGACAGACTGTCAAACTTCTCTTAAAAATTTCATCCTAGATTCTTCTCATTGTCCACAAACATTGCTATGCTTGATGTATATTGTCGAAATAATCAAAATTCTTACAAAGACTGGCTTATCCTCAAGAATATAAGATCAGCCGAGTCATAGCATTTACCAATATCAAAGCTACTTAAATTTGACTTTTAAAACTGAGGAACAGTTTGCATTATATTAAAAAAGTATATGGCGGTTCTCGTGCAAGATTTTTCGCAAATGGGTAAGTGCAGTCATGGATTTTTTATCTGATACTCTCGTACTATTGCGGATGCAGTTTGCGCTGACTGCAATATTTCACATGCTTTGGCCTGTCCTGACTACAGGCATGGGGATTTATTTAGTCATTGTTGAAGGACTGTGGCTGAAAACTCAAAATACTGATTATTTTGTGAACGGGAACTAAAGTCCTCACTAAAAACGTTTCATCAGAGGTTATATCTATGCTTCTTCTCGATGCTCCCCAAGTTCAAGTTATTGCTGGAGAAAATGCAGTTCATGTTTCTCAATTGCCCATGGTGTGGCAAGACATTAGTGCGGGAATTGCTAAGGTTGGACTTCCAGACTTAGACAGCTATATTGAGATGGCTCAGTTATTTCAATACAAATTAGAGAAGGGTGACGTTGACTTGTTCAGCTCAAGCCCAGAACTTACCCACCTGAAACCCATGTTTGCTGAGTTGTTCGGACAGTTAGCGTGGGAAACGCTATCGTTCTACGGCCAGGACTTTCAAGTTCAGAACTATCCGAATTTTGAAAAAATTCTTCATGAAGTTGAGTCAAAAGGAATAGAGTCTGCGGATGAGGTGAAAGTAGTGCGGATTTGTATCGAACTGTTTCAGGAGTTTGGCTATGAAATGCCTGCAAGTTTTTATCATGTGCATTTGGCTCCCATAAACCGAGAGCATATCTTTGAAGAACGGGCTTTGCGGTTTGATCCTCGTGATGCAGAACACAAGCGCTCATGGGATGCAATCCTTCACGCCGGAAAAGTGTTTGCCGTGCAGATGAAAATACAAAGCATTGCTTCCAAGTATGGTTTTACTTATCAGCACGGTTGTGGTTGTAACTCTCATTTATCTTCAATTGATCGCACAGTAGGAGCGTTTGACTATGAGTTACACCCTGAAAAGCGTCAACGTTGGATTCGGAGTTTTATTTGGACAGCATGGTACGAGTATGCGTTTTTCCCTATTGTCCCAAATACTAGTTACTTAGTAGGTTGACGCAGAAAGGCCTGTAAGCAATACGCTTCTGCTCGTGTAGACTAGCCTGTCAGCAACCTAGGGCTATAAGCCCTAGGCTTTTATTTGGGGTATTAGGGAAACTTGATCAAGAGAAATCTGATACCCCACTTTTACATCCATCTTCCCAAACAAGTAAATTTATACTTACCTAGGATAGATGACTGATAGACTATTAAAGAGCTATGAAATATCTATAGGAATAGATCGCCTAATTTATTTCTTCAAGACTCAACTATTAGTCTTGATAATTGATTTTGTGTAGGTATACAGCCGCAGTGCATTTACTCTATCTGACTTCTGAGGGTTAGGTTAAATTTAGCTATGTTTACCCATATAACTCTAAAGTAATAGTAAAATGCCGATCTTTTTGTTAATGATACATGAAATGACTAAAACTGTTTCCGTGAATTTTACTAAGAGTAAGATTATTGACTTCCATCTTTGTTAAAAATCATACTTAATTAATGCGATGAGAATGTCAAAAAACAACATTGTATGTTTGATGTTGTTACTGAAGGTAAAGATGGTTAAAAAATATCAGAATTATTTTGTTTTTGGCTTGATTTTTTAAGGAATTTATGCTTTAAAAGAATCTTCTCAACAAACTAAATTTCTGGCAACATAAAATCCATCAGTTCAGTCCTAAATTTTATTGTTAACCACCACTTACTCAATTTCGCAATCTTGTGAGGAGCTTTTCATGTATAGTTTATTTCGTTCTTCAAAAGTAAGTGCCACATTGTTAGCTCTAGGAGTAACAGCGAGTGCAGTGACTTCTGCAATAACTTCTGCCTCTGTCTTAGCTCAGGATGCTACGCCTCCAAGTTCAACTCCAACTCCTTCACCCACAGACGACACGCCTCCCAGTTCAACTCCAA
>CAZZVG010000171.1:0-8581 GCA_964657295.1 Iningainema sp.
GTTATTGAAAAATACAATGCAGGCAGAAGCGAAGGGAAATTAGTAGAGATAAGTGTTTATAAATATCTAAGAAGATTCTGGCAGAGGGGCAAAGATAAGAATGCCCTTCTGCCTGATTACTTTAATTCTGGTGGTAGGGGAAAAGCTAAAGCATCTGGAGAGAAGAAAAGAGGAAGACCCAGAAAATATGCTTGTGAACCAGAAATTGGTGTAGGTATCAATATAACGGAGGAAGACAAAAAAATATTTAGATTTGCTATTGCTAAATTTTACAACAACTCAAAGCAGAACTTTCTGACAACTGCTTATACTTTAATGATAAAAGAATATTATTCAGAAGAAATTATTTACGATGAAAATGGGGTGAAAAAAAATATCTTAATTTCACCAGAGAATAGACCATCATTTACTCAGTTTAAATATTGGTACGAAGTAGAACAAACTGATATTAGAAAGACTATCATATCTCGAAAAGGAGCCAAGCGATTTGCTCTAGAAAATAGAGCTATTTTGGGAACTTCCAAGATGGAAACTATTGGTCCCGGTTCTCGATACCAGATTGATGCCACAATTGCGGATGTATATTTGGTTTCTCCGTACAACCGTAACTGGATTATTGGTAGACCAGTAATCTATGTAATTGTTGATGTTTTTAGCCGGATGATAACAGGTATTTATGTTGGTTTAGAGGGTCCCTCTTGGGCAGGGGCGATGATGGCTCTAGCCAATGCAGCGACAGATAAAGTGCAGTTTTGTAAAGAATATGGCATAGACATTACTGAGGATGAGTGGTCGTGCAAGCACATTCCAGATGCAATTTTAGGCGATCGGGGCGAACTAGCAGGAATGAAGGTAGAAACATTAATTCCTAATCTTAATGTTCGGATTGAGAATGCAGCTCCTTATAGAGCTGATTGGAAGGGGTTGGTAGAAAGGCATTTCCGCATCATTCATGGGCATGTTAAGCCATTTATTCCGGGTTATATAGACACAGACTTTAGGCAAAGAGGAGGACATGACTATCGACTTGACAGCAGGCTCGACATAGATCAATTTACTGAAATTGTTATATATTTAATTCTTTATCATAACAATGACCACTACTTAGCTAAGTATGATAGGGATGAGATGATGATTGCTGAAGATGTCACTCCCATACCTAGAGAGTTGTGGAAGTGGGGAATTGCCAATCGCTCTGGTAGGCTCAGAACTTTTCCCGAAGATATTATCAAACTAAATTTAATGCCAACAGGAAAGGCAACTATAACTGCCCGTGGTATCAAATTCAAAGGAATGTACTATAGCTGTGAAAAGGCTAGAAAAGAGTATTGGTTTGAGAAGGCTAGAAGTAGTCTACTTTCTAAATCAGAAAAATCATTAGATATTTCTTATGATATACGTAAACCAAATTTTATTTATCTCCGATCTCCTGATGGTAGAGACTTTGAGAAGTGCTTTATTTTAGATCCAGAAGACAGATATATTAACAAAAATTTGCACGATATTGAATATATGCTCGCTTATGAGGAATTACAAAGGCAGAAAAATCAAGGTAAAGAACAGCAAGAAAAAGTGGACTTAATTGCAAATATAGAAAGTGTGGTCACTAAAGCAGAAAAAATGACTGAGGATGTTAAAGATGAGACGTTAAGTAGTAACAGAAGAGTCTCTGGAATTAGAGGAAATAGGGCTGTCGAAAAGGATAAACGAAGGGAGAAAGAAGGCTTTGAACTAGCTAAACAAGAAGAAGCTCCAAATAATTTTGAGGCAGTAGGAACCAAGGCTGAGGATTCAGAACAATCAAAATCATTGCAGCCTGACCATATGGAAATTCTAAGACAGAAGCGACGGGAGCGCGAACATGGACAGAGAGAATGAGCGCGGATGGGTGAAAATTCCTGATGGGGAATGGGCGGTTATTGCTCAATACAGAGACCACAAACTGTCTGAATATAATAACAATCCGTTAATTCAGGCATTGCCTCCTATCCTGACAGCAGAAGAGTTTGTAGATAAAGTGACGAGAGTTCCTGATTTTGCTCCCGAAGAAAGGGAATTGGAAGCTCATTACAGATTTCATTGTATTGAACGATTATCTAGATATTTTGATCCACAGAATAAATCCATTGAACTACAAAAGGTAATCTGTGTCTTAATTATGACAGGATACCTGGCTCGGAATATTTTAAAGCCAGAATACGCACGACGGTCAAGGCAAATTTACGATGCAATTAAGGACGGTGGTGGTAGGAACCTAGAAGCGTATGTAAATCTTCCCACATCTGCTTCTGGTCTGACGCTGATCGGTCCATCGGGAATGGGCAAGTCAACAAATTTTCAAAATATCCTTAATCTTTATCCCCAGGTAATCCTTCATCCTGAGCATAGCGTATATCAAATTGTGTGGTTAAAGGTTGACTGTCCTCATGCAGGATCACTGAAAGGTTTATGTATCGATATGTTTCTTGCTGTTGACAGATTGTTAAGTACTAACTACTTCAAAAAATTTGGTTCAAAGGGTAACTCTGAGGATTTCATGTTGGCTCAAGTTGCCCAAATTTTCCATACACACCATTTGGGAGTTTTAGTTATTGATGAAATGCAAAATCTGGTGAACGCAAGAAGGAATAGGGACGACCTGTTAAATTTTCTCGTAAAAATGGACAATACTATTGGGGTTCCTGTAATTCGGGTTGGTACAAATGAGGCTTTTCCAATCTTTCAAGGAAATTTCAGAAATGCAAGAAGAGGAACGGGGGAAGGAAGTGTAATTTGGGACAGAATGGCAAAGAATGATGAGTGGGATTTCTTTATGGAGGGAATGTGGTATTACCAATGGACAAAAACAAAAGTTAATTTTTCTGATGAAATTAGTGAAGTTTTTTATTACGAGAGTCAAGGCATCATTGATATTGCCGTCAAGCTCTACAGGATAGTCCAATGGAGGGCTATTTCACTACGTGGAGACGAAAAGATTACTGTTGACCTAATTCGCCAAGCTGCAAAAGATGGACTTTATCTAGTCAAACCCATGCTGGATGCTATTAGATCAGGGGAGAAGGAGTGGATGATTAAGTACAAAGATATTGCTCCCCTTGACACTACGGAATACCAAAACAAGTGTTTGTCTGATCTGGATGCGAAGGACTTGCAAGAAGTTCGCAGATTGGCTCGTAAGCAACAAAGCCACGGGAATGTATCCGCAAAGTTACGCCATCTAATTCTTGAACTGATGCAATTGGATGTAGAACCGACTTTAGCTAAAGAGTGTGCAGAGAAAGTTGTGGCTTCTAGTGGAGAAGAAGCAGATATTGCGTCGTTGGTGAAAGAGGCTTATACTATTGCTTTGCAAGGAGGACAGATTAGCGAAGGTGCTACCAAGACAAGCACACGGAAGACAAAGCCGAAACCAAAATATCAAGGGAACGATATTCGGGAAATTGTTGAGAATGCAAATAAAAAGAAAATTTCTCCTTATGAAAATTTGAAGTCTGCGGGAATTATCAAAGATCCAGTCCAGGATTTTATAAACATCGGGTAGTTATATGCTTAGCTTCTTCCCACAACTTTATCCTGATGAGCTTTTATATAGTGCGTTAGCCCGATATCACATCCGTAGTGGTAATAAAAGCTTCAGACAGACTGATTTAGAACTATTTGGTTATTCGTCTCAACAAGTATGCAAAATAACTTTAACTAATCACTTGATTTATTTAGTAAAAAATCTGTCTTTCCTCTGCGGTCAAACAGTCGAGAACTTTCTACAGAACCATACCTTATACCCTTTTTATACAACTTTTCTCACTCCCCAGGAAGCGTGGCTATTAAAAGAATCAATGAGGAAAAAATTTAGTGGTTCTATCCTAGAAATAGCTAAAGTGGCTAGAGATGCAAGTGGTGAATCGCAAAATTTTTAAAATTTTGTCCTCTGTGTCAAGAAGAAGACACGCAAAAATATGGGGAAGCTTATTGGCATAGAATACATCAAATTTCAGGTGTGCTGGTTTGCTCAATTCATTACACACTCTTACAGAATAGCCTGGTGCCAATAGAAGCAGAAGGTGTACATTATCACGCTGCCAGTCCAGAGAATTGTCTGTTTAACACTCAAGAAATATCCTATACAGAGCGGATTTTTCAAGGGCTTTTAATGTTAGCACAGGAGATTGAGTGGCTAATCAACAGCAATATTTCTTTTAAAGGTTTAGTTTGGCTCCGTAATCAATATCAGTCTTATTTAGTTAATCAAAACTTTATGTCCCTCCTTCCTAGAGGACAATTTAGATTTGATGAAACATCTTTTTCAAATGCTATATTTGATTTTTACAGTCAAGAAGTTTTGGAGATAATTAATTCAAATTTCATCAACACTCCTGTGAAATATTTTTCTATGTCTCTGTTTGCTTGCGATATTAAACCGATGATTGACAGGATTACACATATATTACTGATAAAATTTTTAGCAAATTCTGTAAAAGATTTTTTTTAATCAAATTTTTATAAATTAAATTAAAATAATGTAACTTTGTTTTACTTTTGATTATGGCAAGCTTAAACATTCATCAATAGGGTCTTGTAAGGTAATAACATTAATTCATCTTCAGAGCTAGTCATTTTGCTGAAATAGGGGGTGAAGACCCGGTAATTTAACTTGGTTACTAACTCCTCGTAGCATCAGTCTCAACTGGGAAGGACAAGATCTCAGAGTGTTAGACTGGTTGCTAAAGCAGTCTTTTCAAATTAGTGATGAGGGTTTAATTTCCCTAACAGGGTTAAATTCTCGAATGATGGATATTCCAACCCAGGTAGTTATCCATCAAGGTATCACAGGAACTTTTCTACAGCATAATAAGTTTTTTAAGTCAGCGGGTAAAGAATCCAAGTTGCTGAGTGTTGATGGGATAAAGTTTGTGGTTGAATATAAAAAAGCTGCTTTCTATGCTCATCAGCACTTTGCGAAAAAGTTATGTGACGAACATGGTCAATTTTTACAAGAGCCAATTGGTGTTGCAGGTTGGCTGTATCCAGGAGCAGTGGTTCGTCATGCTGCTTTTAATAAACAAACCAAGTTTGAAGAGAAACCAGAACATGCTCTAGCTTTGTTATTTGCTCCTGTGGCATGCCAGTATTTTATTATGCGATCGCCCCTTGGGCGCAGCGCTTCGCTATCGCACACCCAACCGCAACAGACACAGTATGCCCTAGTTATACCTAAAGTAACTGACTTAGAAATTTATGCCCAGCGCTGCCAGGTTCTCGGAAACTTGGGTTACAAAAATTATCATGTATCTAGTTTAGGAGATGCTGGATTAAGATTTTTGACCTACGAAACAACTATCGAACTGGCTAGACATAATCAAGTAAAACGATGCCAGGTAATATTATTTGGAACGGTAGCTTGGTCAGAACAGCAAAAAACACGTACGGAGATAGCAATTGTAGAAGCGACGGAAGAAGTAGATTTTCACTATAAGCTGAGTTGCAGTTGCTTTCACAAGTTTCAAGTTGTTTCATATAAAAATGAAAATTTTGTTATTCCCAGTCTGGCTCAGGGAATAATTGCTGATAATTTAGCAATGGGTTTGTCTTGGTGGGCTAACTTCTATACAAAAGTTAAAAATAATAATTTATTTAAACAAATTGCTTACGAAAGTCAAGGAATCTACAATATGATTCAAAATACTGAATGGAATATAGAAGCACAAAAACTATTCATTAAAGCTTGTCATGAGGCATTAAAAAAAATATACGCCAAGATTTATGGTCGGACAAATGAAGGTGAATATGCTCAAATTGAACGAGAGAATACACGCATTTTATCTCAACTGGGACGCTGCACGAATGCTGAAAACTTCCGGAAATTCATTGCAGAGTTCTGGGGAAGATCAGGGCAAATTTCAATTCTAGAAGAATACTGGGAAGAATTACTACCTCTGACCACCGGAACAATGGATTGGAAAGTTGCCAGAGATTTAACTTTTATTGCACTTGCTAGCTACCCGAAAAGCAAGACCGCAGAGGCGAGATTATCAGAAAAAGGTGAGATTAATAGTGAGTAATTTAATGATTTTTTGATTTGATTAAGTAAAAAATATTAAATAATTAAGTAATTGTCAAATGTTTAATCTATTCGGTAATATTTTGACCAGTTACGGAACCGCAGCTAATAATCGTGGGGAAAAGGAAGGTAATCTAACTCCCTTACAAAAATTACTTTGGAAAGGTGAAGTTCACACCACCGTTTCATCTGAGGCGATTCGTTGGGCATTGCGGTACTACTGGCAAAATGCTAACTATCCAGTAAATCGGCGTTGGGATGAGAATGCTCAACCAGTGGCGGATCATGTTTGGCAAGACCCTAACTTCGATAATGTTCGCTTCATTGATGACGATGTGTTGGGCTTTATGCGGCCAGAAGGGGCAAAAGTTGAAGCTGTTGACAGATCCGAAGGTGAGGTAGTGGATGCGGACAGTGACGACAACACCAGTTCTAAGGGTAAAAATAAAAAAACTTCTCAAAGCAAGGGCAAGGACAAACCCAAGGGGACAATAGCTGCTAGACGAGGGGTGTTAGAAGTAACTCGAGCGGTATCAATGTTCCCCTTTGCTGGGAATCTTACCTTTAATGCCGTCGCCGGAAAGAAAGGACGAACTTCTCTTTATGCCACAGAGGTTCATGCGACTCGTTATCAGTATGGATTTGCACTGACACCCAATAGCCTCAAAGACAAATCTCGTATTAATGCTGTCCTAGATGGCTTAATTTCGATTGGTGAAGTGGCGGGAAATCACGCCCGATTTCTGTATGATTTTTCTCCTGACAGTATCATACTACGCTGGACGCATGATTTTTCACCTCGTTTTCTTTATTGCTTTGAAGAAGATGAACGAGGAAACGTATCAGTTCCGGACTTAGTGCGACGGGTCGAAGCTGGAGATATTGACCCGAAAGAACTATGGATTGGAGGAGCGATTTCCAATGTTTTAGAAGATTTGGGGGCAAATGTGTTTCCAGGAGTTAAGACCACAGTGGAAACATTAAAACAGGTGATTGCTCTTGATTTGCAATTGTCGTCAAGGAGTTCGTAAAGTGACGACAATTGCGTTGAAAGTCGAAGTTCCCATCGCTTGTTTTCGCCAATCTCGTGCTAGGGAGTATGCCGAAACATATCCCGTACCACCGCCATCAACAGTCTATGGGATGCTGCTGTCCCTAATAGGAGAGGAAAACAGATATACTCACTGTGGCGTAAAGCTGGCGATCGCACTTCTTTCTGAACCAGAAAAATCTATAGTGCTTCGGACTTTTCGTAGGTTTAAAACGAGGGATATCCATGACATTAAAAATGCTCGACCTGACTACCAAGAATTACTGACGAATATTGAGTTTGTGGTTTGGGTTACTGCGGGTACAGATAAAGCAAAGCCTACTTTACCAGAAAGTTTGCAACAGGCATTCACCAACCCTCCTTCCGTCAATCGTTTTGGTGGACTGTGTTTAGGTGAAAGTCGAGATTTAGTCAATGCTGTTACCCTTTTACCTGAAAATTCTCATCAGGAGCCGCTGCGCTGGTTAGTTCGAGATGAAGATGGTTCACTAACTCTGCCCTATTGGGTTGACCACGTTGGTTCCCAAGCAACGCGCTGGCGGCGTTACGCACTTCAAGAGTTTCAGATATGCCAACCACCTGAGTTATCGTGGACTGCTATTTTAACTAGTTAAGGTGGCACGATATTTAGATTTTGACAAGGATCTCTACTTGTTGAGTCAATAAAAAGGCATAAAACGTCAGCATTATTTACCAAATCAGCTATGAGAGCGTTTCCATGCTTAGCTAAGGTGCTTGCAATGCGTTAGAAGATGCCAAAAAATCAGCTTTATGGACTTAGGCAAGCCTTGCTTGCCCATTAAATTTTGCAACTTTACTACTTTCAGATAACAGGTGCTTGTAAAATCGTGTAGAAGCTTCTATGGATTCATAGGTTTGGCGATTGCTATGCTTTATCATTATATGTTGTTAGGCGTTGAGCAGCCAAATTGACCCAAAAACTGCGTAATACTTGGATACATGCTTTATCATTAGATGCCGTTAGGCGTTGAGCAGGTTCAATCTAAAATGCTTCAAAATGACTCCAGTGGCGATGCTTTATCATTAGATGCCGTTAGGCGTTGAGCAGCTCCTTTACCTGTTAGTCTCTGTCCATTACCGAAGCGATGCTTTATCATTAGATGCCGTTAGGCGTTGAGCAGTTCTTGCAGAAGGAGTGGGGTTGCGCTACCCATCTATTGTCGTTACGGTACAAAGTGCCTAGAAAGTGGTAACTCTTCCAGACACGATAGACCAAACCAAGTTCGCTGTCTGATATGGAATCAACTTCAATCGCTGGTGCAACAATGTCTGCTTGGTTTTCGATTAAAGAATTTAGCTCTTGTTGGGCTATGTAAGTTCTAAGTTCAAGCTGAGCTAGCGCTTGGGTATCAAGCTTTGTTAATGTCATAATGAGAATCTCCATAGTTTTGAAATAAAGAGGGCACTTCAGATTGCGAGTCGGGGGCGCTTTCTCTATAATTATATAGTTA
>CAZZVG010000172.1:0-8544 GCA_964657295.1 Iningainema sp.
AGAGGGGGAGAGGGGGGGAGGAGGAGAGGAAAGTGCATCAGTAATATTACATGGGTCAGAAAGTAATACAGATAACATCTGGCGAGATCCGAATCTGATCTTAAACCCGCCCTCTCAGTGTGAAAAACTTGCTTTGGCGGCAACGGGTGCAGGCGGTCGCTTACTAGTGCTTGAAAGGCTTGAAAGTGGCATCGCTGTAGCTATTGCTGTTGCTCCGGATCTCATCGATACTAGTACAATTGGTCGGGCAAGAGGAAGACTTTTTATTGTTGGCACCGGTCCGGGTGGAGTGAATTGGATGTCTCCTGAAGTCAAGCAGATTCTCAGTGAAGCAACTGATTTAGTAGGTTATAGTTTTTACTTAGATTTGGCTGGTCCCCTGCAACCAGGACAACAACGGCATGAGTTTGATAACCGTGAAGAAGCAGCAAGGGCAAAAATGGCACTAGATTTGGCGGCGGAAGGGCGAACGGTAGCTGTAGTTTCCTCTGGAGATCCAGGAATATACGCAATGGCGGCAGCCGTATTCGAGGTTATTGATCGCCATCCCCAACCGGAATGGTATCGCATCGACATTCAAGTTGCTCCTGGAATCTCAGCCTTACAAGCTGCTGCCGCTAGAATTGGTGCCCCTATCGGTCATGATTTCTGTACTATTTCTCTGTCTGACATTCTTAAACCTTGGTCTATTATTGAACAGCGCATTATTGCCGCAGCCCAAGCAGATTTAGTCATTGCCTTTTACAACCCCGCCTCGAAACAACGCACTTGGCAACTAACAGCAGCTCGTGACCTGATTCTCAAGTATCGTTCGCCACACACCCCTGTCGTAGTTGCCCGGAATGTTGGACGTGCAGGAGAATCGGTCATCGTGCGATCGCTCTCTGAATTATCGCTTGAAGACGTGGATATGCGAACTATTTTATTGGTTGGATCAACGAAAACTCGGCTAGTCCAGCATCCAAGGGGAGTTTGGGTTTATACACCCCGTCAGTATCGTGAAGAATAGATAGTAAAAGATATAATATGATAACATATAATCTAAGGTTAAATAAAGATTAAGATCAGGTTATAACTAGGAATTTACAGATGGAACAACCCCCAAGGGACAAAGACGAATTTCTTTATCCTCGCAGCCGCTATTACGGTCAAGTTAAGCCAGAAAACCTCATCTTTAATGCCAATCTCCAAGAGTTTGCACAGAAAGTTAGCTATATTGCCGCGCTAGAGACATCTGGAAAAATTTCTCCTCAAGAAGCATATAGTCAAATTAAAGTGCTTTGGAAACAGTTAAAGCACACGAAGAAGGATCTGAATATTAGCGATGAGTAGGCATTTAACAATTCTAAGTGGTGCTGTGTAAAGCTTGTTCCTGAGGACGATTGGATGATCGATCAGCTTAGTTTATTGATAATTCGCGTTCGGGAAAAATGATGGCATTTAATATTTGTAAATACCTCCATTTTTAGCAATGTTAAGCACGTGATAACCTGTAGACTGAGCAGGCATAACCGTGACCGTAAGTACATTGTTCGCGATCGCAGTTTCATATCTTAAACCATCAACCTCGCTAGTTGCAGCTTGTGCCGAGGGATCATAAATGGCAATGTTGACAGGTAGGGAAACATTCTTGAGTTGCTGAGTAGCGCCTACAGCCAAGTCACTATCAGCACGTCCATCGAGAAAATTGTATTTCAAAGACGACTTTGTTTGATTGTTCAAGACAACAGTCACTGGATCTTTTGGATTTATCCTTGCAATTGGTTGCCAATAGCCAGGGTGATATGTACGTGCAGGTGGGTTTTGTTGTGTTGGGTTTTGAGCTAAGACTGGTACAGTGATGCCCATAGTCAGAGTTACTGCTGCTACTAGCCAAAACTTCTCCTTTGTTAATTGCTGCATATCTTACCTCCTTAGCAAAAACATAAATGGTATGACCACGTCAGTATGGTTTACTGAAAATTTTTGACAATATTCTACTATCAGTGAACGCGACAAAATTTGCGATCGCTATCGTGTTCGGGGTTTTGCCAAGAATAGGCAAAATGACTGACTCCCTTCAATTGCGGGGAAAATTGCCGTAGTGCCTGCATTTGCACTTCTAGCGAGGGGCGATTATTAACAGAACGTCCCCACTGCCCTGCTAAAGCCGGAATTATTTGAGTGCCGGGTTTTGCCATGCTCAAAACCCTCTGTGCTTGGGCGACGATACAACTCACATTACTACAATTTGCATATAACATTGGATGCCATTCCAATGAACTTGGGAACCTATCCCAAGGCTGTAAGCGGGAATCGTATCCTTGGCCAAGTATTTGATTACCTTCAGGAAAAAACACCGTTCCGGCGGGAATACTTTGCTGCTGTGCTGGGTATGCAGCTAAGGAGACAAAATCCAGGATTCCTTGCATGGCATGAGCAACGGCAAGCTGCCACAACTCTAATTGCAGTTGTGGTTGTCTTTCATTTGCTGCTATCAACGACTTTTGCGCTAAGGTGGGAGTACGACCTTGCCATGAAGGTTCTCCTTCTTGAGGATAAAGTTGATCGGTTTGAGTGACATCTCCTGCTGTGACGTATCCTTTCGTTAAAAAGCGTCGAATTAATTCCAATCCTTTATAATTGAGCGCCCGTTGAAATAAAGCTTGTTGGGTGGCTTGACTGTACAGCCATAAATCCGTCACTTTCGTGGCAATGGAATCATTCCCTGCTTGTCGCGGATAACGTACATAGTCAAATAAAACCCCATCGGGATGACGGCGCAACACCTCCAGTTCCATTTGGTAGTAGTCGCGTTTCGCTTGTAGGTTGTATGGATCGATAAAGACTTGACTGCCGTCATCTACAACATATAAACTTGTTTGACCTTTACCGTTACGAGCGATCGCTGCTTCCCTATCTGATTTCGTAGCGTAGGTATAGCCAAAATTCGTCGTAAACATCCAAGCATAAACCTTCAAACCTCGTTCCCGCCCTTTTTGAATAGCTTGGGCGAGTAAATCAACATTTTCTGCTCCCGGCGTGCGAACCACAGAAGGCCAAACTGTCGGGTTGCCCTGAGTTGGCAACAGAACCTGCCCATCGTAGAACGATTCTACATAAACTTGGTTGTAGCCTCGGTTAACAATCCGATCCATAATTTGATCGATTGTTCCTGGTTGAACATCACAAGGATATAAGCGCAACCAAATTGCTTGAACTTGCGGCCAATTACGGCTGCGGCATTCCTGCAAGGTTTGTGCTTGTTGTCCCACCAATTGCTGGTAACTGGTGTGTGCTTCTTGATTGCCTTTGAATGCCGACAAACGTAAGTTTTCTTTTTCTTGCGCCGCCGATGATGACAAATGGCAATACTCGTTTAGTTCTGCTGCAGCCGATTGACTCGCAAGAAAGGGAATAAGCAGACTACTGCTCAAAACGACAGCCATCGCGTGTCGCCAAAAGAACATTGATCTTACAACATTCAAAAGACTCTTGGACATACTGACAAGTACAAAGACAAAACAATCATTAAACCCAACTCATTTGATAATTATTGACATGTATAAATTAATACATGTCAATAATTGATTTAATGTCTAATTTTTACAGACGCCCAAACCCTGATTTCTGTTTCTGTAATTAATAAATATCAACAAATAAGCTCTTACGCAAACTAATTCCTAACTCCTTCGTTCTAGTTTTTACAAACATTGATGACTAAAATATTAATATTACACTGAGTGCTGAAATAAAAACTTATGAAAAGTTAAACATTTACTGTTTGGTACTTAAAAACTTCTCTGCAAACTTAGTATCTTTCAATACTAAGGCTGGTCTAACAGGACTCTTTCAAGCTATCGCTATACCGCGCTTGGCGGTTAGCGATGGCTTGTTGACTGCATAGGGCTTTAATGATTGCGACTTAACCAGAAACAGTGTTAAGCCCCACGCTTTAGTGCTGCTTCTATCTGTGAAAATTCCTGCTGGAGGCGAGTCTTAAGTTTTTCCGGGACGGGACGATTTGGGTAAGAACTGTAATGTCCGGCTAGGGAGTTAATAGCTGTTCGCATCGTTGTGAAGGAATTTAAACCAGAAACAGAGCTGTCACGCTGATAGCGAGCTGAAAAATTATTAATTTGTTTACGCGCTTCTGCTTGAGCTACAGCTTTATTTGGTGAGTCTTGTGGTAACTCAAGAGCATTTTTCAAGGTGCTGATTACACTTAAGGAGTCTTGGCGATAATTCCCTGCTAAACCATCCGGACTACCAGAACAACCAACTAGACCAATTACTAAAACTAGAATCAGCGGAAGCAGACGTGACAAATAACGCTTCATAAAGGTTCTCGATATGTTTGGAAACCCATACCTTCTAGGCGTGGGAAAATGTTAAAACAATAGGTAAATCAAAATCTATCGTATCCTGTATTGGTATCGTCGGGATCATTAGATATAACGATAAAGAGTATCCCTAAGTTGCTGGGGTCGATTGATGGAGGCGATCGCCGCTTGCAAACTTTCCACTTCCATGCATGTACCACCGATCGCACCTGCCATTGTGGTGATATGCTCTTCCATTAATGTGCCACCGATATCGTTACAACCCCAATTTAGGGCTGCCGTCGCACCCTCTAAACCCAGTTTTACCCAACTTGGCTGGTGATTGGGAATTGAATTTCCTAAGAAAATCCGCGCTACAGCTGTCAGCAGCAGTGCATCTGCTAAAATTGGTTGATCTCGTCCGACACGACGGCGTAAAGATTTAGGCGCTTCTTGCCCAACGAAAGGTAACAGAATAAACTCAGTGATTTTCGCTGGGTAATCTGAATCAATGGCAGTTTGCTGTAGCGATCGCAATTTTGCCAAATGCCCAATTTGTTGTTCTGCCGTCTCGATATGTCCCGACAACATTGTGCTTGTGGTGTGCACACCTAATTTGTGGGCTGTACTTACAATTTCCAGCCAAGTTTCTGTATCAATTTTTTCCGGGCAAAGAATCCGCCTGACTTCGTTGTCTAATACCTCAGCGGCTGTTCCTGGCATTGAGTCAACACCCGCTGACTGTAAGGCAGCAATGACATAAGAATACTCAAGTCCGTCAACTCTGGCAATAAATTGTACTTCTTGAGGAGAAAAAGCATGTAGGTGAATTTTCGGAAATGTTTGCTTGACAGTTTCTACCAGTTTGAGGTAATAAGGCAAGGATTTCCCGTTGACTTTTGCTTGTGGGTGCAATCCCCCTTGCATACAGATTTCCGTTGCCTTCCTTTGCACGGCATCGATCACCTTTTCGATAATTTGTGCTTCTTCTAACCAGTAAGCACCTGTCTCACCATCATCTCGCCGAAAAGCACAGAAACTACAGTGTTGCTCGCAAACGTTGGTGAAGTTGATATTGCGGTTGATCACGTAGGTTACAGTATCGCCCACTTGCTGTTGCCGGAGTTTGTCTGCTGTAGTCCGAATGGCGGCGATCGCATTTGGATCTGTTTGTTTTAACAATACCACTCCCTCTACAGGAGACAAATCATCGCCTTTTAAGGCACTCTCAAGAATAGCGTCAACAGTCTGAGTAACCACAGGATATCAATAAATTTGTTTTTCAAAAATTTTATAATATTGTAATCTTAACATATTTATTGTGATTTAGGAACACTGTTACTTCAGGGCTACCAAGTATCCCGCTCTTTTTAGGTGTAAAGTATTACAAATTTCTCAATTTCATTGCCAACTGTACAAATCTCTCTTTCTAGAGAATTAATTGTAGGCACGAATGCAATTGCACTTTTTTTCGTTAAAATCGTCATTTATTGAATGTCTTTAGTAATTTGATGAACAATTATTACAAGTCTATCTGTCATTTATTCTGAGTAACAAGTTGTAAAAGAAAACAGTATAAGCTATTTTTAGCTGACTACTGACCTTTAGTTATGTATTAAATGCTGAAAATCTGCCCCACTTCTTTAAATGAGTATTATCGAACCTAATTCACTTTTGTCAGTACCAACTGGTCCATTGCAGGTTTCTCAATCGGTCGGTAGTCAAACCATAATATTTTCTTTAGTAATTCCTACTTACAAAGAGCGTAACAATATTGAGAAAGTTGTCAAGACATTGAGCCATTGGCTAGATGAGTCTATTCCTGGAGACTACGAATTGATTGTAGTAGACGACAATAGTCCCGATGGCACTTGGGAAGTTGCACAGTCCTTAATGCCAGAATACCCTCAGTTACGGGTAATGCGACGTCAAGATGAACGGGGACTTTCCTCAGCAGTGATTCGCGGTTGGCAGGTAGCGTCAGGAAGTATTTTAGGAGTGATTGATGGGGATTTGCAGCATCCACCACATGTCCTGTTACAAATGTTAGATGCTGTCAGAGAGAGCGCAGATTTGGCAGTCGCCAGTCGCCATGTTGATGGTGGTGGGGTGAGTAGCTGGAGTTTCCTCAGGCGTTTTTTGTCTCGTGGTGCTCAACTACTGGGATTAATTATTTTACCAGGAGTACTTGGCAGAGTTTCTGACCCCATGAGTGGTTATTTTATAGTACGTCGAACTGCAATTGCTGATGTGATTCTCAATCCAATAGGATACAAAATTCTGCTTGAGGTTGTCGGGCGGGGATCTGTAGGCGAAATTGCGGAAGTTGGTTATGTGTTTTGTGAGCGCACAGAGGGTGAAAGTAAGGTGACATGGAAGCAATATGTGGAGTACATACGCCATTTGATCCGCTTGCGGCTTTCCACAGGGCAGTTGGGAAAACTGAGTCAGCACATGAGTGGTTTCCCCATTGGTCGCTTTCTCCGCTTTGGCTTGGTAGGATTGAGTGGGTTATTTGTGGATATGGTGCTGCTTTACTTGCTTCATGATCCAACAACTTTGAGTCTGCCCTTGACTCGCAGCAAAATTATTTCCGGTGAAATTGCTATTATCAATAATTTCTTTTGGAATGATAGCTGGACTTTTGCTGATGTCACCATGCAACAGCAGGAATGGCGTCAGCGCCTGAAGCGGTTTTTCAAATTTAATCTGATTTGCCTTGCCGGACTAGTACTAAATGTACTGGTACTAAATTTGGTGTTTAATTTTATTATTCGCAATAGCTACATTGCTAACCTGATTGCCATTGCGTCTGTTACCATCTGGAACTTTTGGATTAATCTCAAACTCAGTTGGCGAGTTACCCAGGTAAAATAGCGAACACGTGGGTGCTAGCTTACAGATTGCTTTTTAACCACCATGAACTGTATTAAAGCAAAATAAGCGCTATTTTGCAATAAAAAGCGCTTATTTTGCGATGTATAATATAAAAGAACAATCGTACTACTTTAGAGAAGGAGGAGGTACTATTGCATTGCGCTCTTGATGTTGCCAAGTACTTTCTTTGTCGTGTTGACAGAGAGGCAGGTGATACAATATCAGCCTTAAAGCTTCAGAAACTTGTGTACTATGCTCAAGGTTGGAGTTTAGTATTGCGAAATGAGCCATTGTTTCTTGAAGATATTCAGGCATGGGCACATGGTCCTGTAGTGTACGAAGTCTGGAATCATTACAAAGATTATCAACATACTGATATTCCCGAGACAGAACCGTGTGAGTCAGATTTTTCGGAAGATGAGCTTGAAGTCCTGGAAGAGGTGTGGAATACTTACGGTGAGTTAAGCGCTAGGCAACTTGAAAACTTAACTCATAGTGAACAACCCTGGATAGAAGCTCGTAAAGGCTTAGACTCTGGTGCAAAATCTCACGAAGTGATTTCTCATGAGACAATGAAATCCTACTATGAGAAATACTTAGTTGTTGAAGCTTAATGCCAAAAAAGCGTCTACCAGAACAAAAATTTAAAAATAAATCAAAAAAAATCTCTGAAGAGGCTACAGCTAAAGCAACACAGGGAGAAAAAACCGATCATCTAAACCCAAGTTTTCGATTTACACACGCAGATGAAAATCGGTGGTGTTTATCGAAATGGAAAGCACAGGAAATAGAAGACTTAATTCACGCACTAAAAAAAATTGAAAAATATACTTGGAGCGAGATAAAATCTCAGGGGTCTAAAAAGAGAGGTGAATCAGTTGGTTGTGGATTTAAAATTATTACACAGCACCCCTCTCTTCCAAATAGTATAGGCGAAGATGCTGTTATCTCAGAAATGCGTGTTTGTGAAAAGAAACGTGTTTTCGGTTTTAGAATGGATTCAATTTACTATATTGTTTGGTTTGATCGTGACCACAGTGTTTGTAAAGAGTAAAAATGACACTCAGTCAACCACAAACTTTTGAAAATAAACGTAAAAATAAGGGTTTCAGCCCTCGTGAACAACGAGTATTCACAATTGGTTCAAGAGCGTAGACTTTGGGATTAGCTTGTCTTGTCGTCAGATATCGCCTAAGGCACTGCTAGAGCGCCGGTCAAGTACAAGTAGTTGACAGAAATTGCAGGATATGTATGTTATGTTAATCGAACTTTTAGGCGCTCGGTTTTAATGCGTAGGCGTAGCCCGTCGTAGACATCGCTAAACACTAGACCTAAAAATTTAGCCCAATTGGGCGTTTTGCCATTC
>CAZZVG010000173.1:0-8512 GCA_964657295.1 Iningainema sp.
TGAAACGAGGATTTTTCGTTCAAACTAGATCAAAAGTAGCAGCATAACCATAATTCTTTCACCAATTGATGGTAAAAAAGCACCTCTTGAAAAGCTTACCCCATCCTAGGTTTAGGCTTAGAGTACAATTTCCCCAGTTTGGCACGGTGACGCCTGGCAGGGTAAGCAGGCATTATCTCCCTCCCAGATAATGCATTTTCCCTTACGGCAAACTGCTTGCCCTCAATCCCTTACATGAGGACTTCCATCAAGTTGTAGCACTCCTCGTATGTACCGGAGAACACATTGCCCTTGATATAGCCCTCTTGAACATCGAGCGTTCTATCCTCGCGTTGAATCAGGGAATAAACGGGCAATTCCTCCTCAACATCGAAATCCGGTATTTCATCGCCGCAGGCAGGGCATGCGATGGGGGAATCCTCTAGTGCAAATTCATAATGGCAGAAACGGCAGATCATGGCTGGTCACTCCTAAAAAAGCGATAGCTGGATATGGTCGCCCTTCACGGCAATGTTGGCATTCGCCTTCATCCCGTCAATCCGGTACACCCTGCGCGAGCAGGCTGCTTGTGGTTGATGGACAGGTCGGCTTTTCGCCCCTGTCCTGGCAGCTGGCAGGGGGCGGAAAATATAGCGGGGCGCGTTCAAACTGGCGTAAGGGTCTTTCAGGATGAACCTGTAGAAGCCGTCCGCAATCCAATAAACGCCGCCCATGGTGAGCAAGGTGCTGTCATGCATCTTTTTTATCCTGCACGGTATGCATTGCCTGGAGAAGCTCCCGGACACGGCGTGCGTTTAGCGCGAGTTTTTTCTCGACAGTGTCCGCCTCTTCGTCTTCTAAAGTGAGGCGGGCATAATATTCATCATCCGTCCTGGCATTGATATGTTCCATGATGGTTTATAGTTGATAAATGCGGTGTAATGAATCGAGAGAGGGGAATCCTCTATAGGCGAGGCTGGTAGCGCACTTGGTTTGCCAAGGAAATGAGCAGGCTTTCCAAGTCATGTTCCGTCAACTCGGACTGCAACCTATTGACAGCTTTGTCAATTTCAGGGTTTGTGAGGTCATCGTCCAATTGCTGGAGTTCAGGGGATAAACTCGAAGCAACACAAACCAGCAGGTAAAGTTTCAGCTTGCGGCTCATTGTTTCAAACATAGAGCCGTATTGCTCTTGGATCTCGTCCAGGATGGAGCCGGACGTAATGTCGCAGTAATAACCTAACGGTTTTGACATAATAACGTGAAGTCATTAACTAAAAGCCGGGAAACCAGAAGTGGTTGTCGCGGCGAAAAACGCGGTGAATTTATTGGGTTATTACCGTAATGTCCAGGTTTTTCCTGGGGTCACGCTTCAGATGCGGGCGGCTTCATGTTGATGAGGCGGAATTGATTTTTTCCTTCGTCCAGCCATTCGGCTACCTGCTGTTCCGCCTGATCGTCCACGAAGCTGCGCACCTGCTCGCTCGATAGATGCTTGCCGTTGTAGGATTTTTGGGAAATCTCCCTTACCTTGGACTGGCGGATCTCTTTTTCCACCAGCCACAGGAAAAAGCCTTTGCCCGTCTCCGGGTAGCTGCCGCCTTCCTTGTCCTGCACGTCCGGCTCATTGTCGCTGTTCAGCGATCGCACCCCTCCACATCTAGATACTTTTTTTCGTTTGGCGCTTCGTAGGGCAAGTCAGCCGAAATGGAAAGGGCATAGATCTTTTTTGACAAAGAGCAACCAAAGCATCGCATCAATACCATCGAATTAATGGGGGTCAACCAAATGGATATTAATCGTATAAAATCCAGCTGATTAAACTACTTCAAAATACCAAAACGCAGAAAATACCGCCCGGACTGCTCAACAGCCTCTGTAGCGGGATTTCTGCGGTCTTGATTTACGAGTACTCAAGCAAGATTACTTTTATATTAGCGCAGCATTTAAAGAGTACGACTATTAGGCAAAAATTTTAAATATAAAATTATAAAAATCTGCTAAATCCTTACTTTAAAAATATTTAGAATCAAATTTTCATTTAAAAAGCACTCACAAAATACCTTAGATAAAATTATTTTTGTGCGCATATATCACATCATATAAAATATGCGCATCAAGTGCATATTTTAAGTTTAAAATTTAATTTTAAAAACCCTTGTCTAATTTTAAATTGATGGTTTATCATCAAAACATACAGCACTTTGTAAGTTAGACAGTGACGAAAAATCTAACGGTCAAGCGATATCGAGGTGGAAAGACCATCAAGATTCCTCCATCTGGTAATTCAGGACTAATTTGCAAAAGAGAATGCCAAACCCTTTTAGGTATCAACAGCGCTATGACGCTGCATGAGTATCTTAAAACTCTTGGCTTCTCAGGTCAGAAATTTATCAGTTGGGAGCAATTTAGAGAGATCCTCCAGCTCCAAACATTTCTAGGGTTAAAACATGGCTATAACAGCAAGCAAATGTACTTAACCCTTCGACATCAAAATTCACTTACTCCTGTCTTTGAAAAGTATGGCGTAAGCATAGAAACTCGTTTTGAGAGATTGAAAAATGACTACTACGACCAACGGCAAACGCAAACACGGTAAAGCATCAGATTTTATCCAAACTCAGGAGCCTTCGCAGGTTGCACAGTCTCAAGAAGAACTTGAGCAACTGCTGACAGATAATGGATCGTCGTCAAATGAGGCGGCAACAGCCTCTGTAGAGCCTTTAGAACATCAAACAGCAACTCAACAGACAGACACTACCGCAGAGCCATCCCAGGACTTGCCAGACCCTACAGCAGCGACATTATCAGCAGAAGAATTGCTTAGGCAAGCTAAGCAACAGACCAAGAAAGACGCGGCGAATGCCGAAAACGTGCAAGCAGAGGAAAACGGGGGTTCCGATACCGCGATCGCCCCTAAAACTGCCACATCCGAGATCGGCGCAGCTCTTACCCAAGCAGCTCTAAGCCTAGTCGAAGCCAACAAGGAAGCGAAGCAAAAGCGGATTGAGACTGGCATCCTTGAAGGTATAGAAGATGCCAAGGATATTCGGATTGGCAAACAGCTTGGAACGCTATTATCTTTGGCAGAAGCAGACAAGCTAGACGTTGAGGAGCTTTCACAACAAATGCAAAACCTACGTATTCATACTGACGTTGAAACTGCTGACGTTGTAACCGAAGCTCTTAAAGGTTTTGGGATCGACCTCAATGCTATTAGAGAGGGAAACGAAGACCCCGCAGAAACAGGGAAGAAAAAAGCCCCTTTAGAATCTATATTGTCCAACAACCTACCAAGCAAAAGCAGCAGCTTCAAAATCCTCTGAACCTATCAGTGGTGGCAGTTGTAATAGCATTGATAGCTGTCACAACTCTTGCTGCTATTACATCCCGGTTCAAGACTGCCATTCCCATTGCATTAGGCAGCACAATGCTGGGAGCTGGAGCGGCAGCAGCTTTAATGCGCGGGAACAGACAAAATTAAACACTCAAAATAATCGTAAATGGTGAACAAAAATGGCAGACATAATAGCTGGAACAATCGCAACTTTATCAACAACAGCAAGCCTCGGTTTTTTAGGATACGCAGCGGCTTCTGCTGCTGTAGTTACCGGAGCGATCGCTTTACCCGCGCTCACAACTCTCGCTGCAATCAGTTTGATTAGCATTGGATGTAAGCGGTACAGAGGAACTTGATTGTACTGAGATAATGGGCGATCGCTTACATTTATCAAAGTCAAAAAAGAACGTCCAGATTAGCATTTATGTTGTTCTATAGGGAAGCAGAACAATGTACCAACATTATTGCGGTACTTTCTTAGATGAGGACGATACAATATTAGGTATCTGTCCAGGATGTCTAGATTTTTTAACCACTTCTAACAATTCCTTACAAAATTTCACCCTTGACCAATTAGTAACTTTTCTAAATGGAAATAAGGAAGTTTTTGAGGATTTAGACACCCAAGAAGATACACTAGTAATTAACGAAGAACCCGGAGATATCAGCCTAGATCTGAACCCGCCAACTGGGACATACGAAGCCCAACCCGAATTTCAAAATGCATAATGCTTCAGTGAGTCTGCTATTTAAAATACGTTTAAATCAGTAATTACTTGCGGACTCATTAAAAATTCCAAACCCTCCGATTTTACTTGTTGCGGTTGTTGCGGTGTCCTCAACATCAGGCGCAACAGACCGCAACAACCGCAACATAGATTTTCGCTTAATTCCGATAAATAGAGAGAGGTGATGCATTACACAGGTGAAAAGCACACTCAAAAGGAATGAAATTAGAACCAAGACACTGGATTTCACATTCAAGGATGGCTCGTCCGCCTCCATTCTTAAGACAGAAAGAATAGAGTCAGAAAATGCAAATCCATACTTCATTGTTTTGGGAACATTCATCGTTTTACTCATTAGCAGCTATTGCCTTGTTCAACTCCTTATTTCGCAAAGAGGGACATCCAATGAAATTCAAATCAGACAAGACAACGACCACAGGCTCATCAAAAACAGCGACCATCACAAAAAGCTCAGTTCGTAAAAACACCAGTACAAAAGGCTCCTCAAGCAGTACAGCTTTTAAAGTGAATACTGGCAGTTTCACAGGCACGTTATCGGATATAGTGCCAGGAGAAATGCAGGCATGGCTAGGGGAAATTGGGCAGCAATTGGGGGGCATTGATCTTAATCAGCCACTCAGCTGGTCTAAGGAACAAGTAATAGAAGCGAACAAAATCGCATCTGGTCTTGACAAAAAAATTCTGGAGTTGGCTGAGGTCAAAACCGCAGTACTGAAGTACTTAGCCTACTCCATGAAAGAGGCTGAATTTAAGGCTGACATCACTGTCGCTATGGCTAAGGCAAAAGGATACATTGACCAACAACACGCAAAAGCATACCTAGCATACGCCAAGTATCTGCGCCAAGCAGCAAGACTGGAGAAGAAGGTCCAGGCAACTCAGCAGATCATTGATGCTTCCAACGACGCATTAGAGAAGACTTTTGACGTCCGCAAGGCAAACATTATGGCAGCAGTTAACCAGCAAGCAAAACTGACTGAGGGTACTGCAGCCGAAGTTCAGAACCTTCGCTCTCAGCGGCTTGAACTTGTATCTCAGCACAGGCAAGAGATGGCGAAGTACAAGCACGAGTTAGCGACAGGACACTTGCAAGACGCGGCAGCTAGCTAGAGTTCCGTTGCTCCTGTTAAGAGCGAACGGGAGCAACACACTATCTAAAGGAGGTAGCCATGACAGAGCGCAGCATCGAAGATATTAATGATGAAGATGCCCCAACCCCGAAAGCTGACCGCTATCAGCATGTTGCCAATCTTGGGGAGTTTATTGTACTTTTTTCATCTGGATTGGGATTTTCGTTTGCTGCACTGCATAATCGCTCCTTCGAGATTATTCTCGGCTTTGGGTATGCAGTGGCGATCGCCTATCTGGCACTAGAGTTCAGTAACACCCCAAGGGCATCTTTGTTCCGAATAACAGCAGTCACTCTGGGAGTGTTATTGGGCTTCCGGGAAATATTCCTAATGTTTCCCCTGCCAATTGTCCACGCAGTGCTATCAGTTGCTGGGGCAACATTTCTCTGCATCCGAGCTGTGAAATGGTTTAAAGGATATTTTGCACAATGAGTCGCATTATCGTAGTCAGGCAAATCAAACAAGCAGCTTGTTTAGTCGGTGCTGGACTATGCATTGGTGGTATATTTCTCGCGATTCCAGACACTTATAAGACCTGGAAGTATGTTCGGGAATCTAACAAGAATATTTTCGGTGAAACCCACCCATTCGAGTTAATCTACCGCATAGAAGAAGAGGTTCCCTCAGGGCATAAACCCTACAAAAGCATTCGGGGCCAATCACAAAGAAAGCTAACGGGCATGTTGCTCCTTTTCTTTGGTGGTAATATGGCGTGGTTTTTCGGTCAGTCGTTAGCAGACGAATTTGAAATCATCGAAAAACGCTGCTTCAAAATTAGGCAGAGTGAATTCTTGATTGAAGACACCACTCTCCGCACTGGGACTGAGGTTGAGCAAACGATGATTGAACTCGATATGCTAGGTAAGCTGGCATATTATCAGAAAGGCTTCAGACCTGATAACGTGACCTACCTCCCCTCAGACAAGGAAGAAGAAGAAAAAACGGCTTCAGACGGTGACAGCGGTAAATACCCTGTAACAGCTAACGGTTTCTTTATGTGGCTGCTAGATCGTAACTGGCGTCAAGCTAAAGTTCGTGAATTGAGTCAAAAGTCTTTCAACAACACCAAATTACCAGTGGAGCGAATTCGAGGTTTCGTGGATGAGTTGATTGAACAGAAGCTTGCAGAATGGCTTGATGAGGGCAAGAACGAATTCCGCTTGTTGAATATAGGTCAGGAAACCGAGTAGTTTTATGTAGATTGGAAAACGTCAAAAGGAGATACTTTGATGGTTTATCTGAAATCAGACGGTAGCGGCGGAGGTTTCTCGTGGGAGAAACAACTTCGGTTCCTCCAAGCAGAACATGCAGATAATTTTGAGGAAATTATTTTGACGAAATTAGAAGTTTTGTCAAGGCGATCGCCTGAGCAAGCAGAACATTTTCAATCACTGATCAAAAAACTAAACGAGAAAATTATTGGTGGAATGAAGTCAAATCCCGATTTTGGATTTGACGATGCACAGGAAATCACAACTACATTTGTTGATGAAAATCAACTCCAATATTTATTGGACGAAGAGGATTTACCAGAACAAGTCTTGCACTGGTGTTATTCATGTGAAGACTTTACTCCACACTTACCGATGGAGAATGACCAACACTATTGCACTATCTGTCATTCCCAAAGGCAATCAGCAATTAGCAGTTATTCCAATACTGCACTGAAGAAGTTTGCTGATCTGGTAAGTTATCTTAGCGAAAGCTAGAGGAGTTTTTGGCGCAAGAACCATCAACGGCTTATCTGCTGAAACTTAAAAGCACGACTTCAATTAAAAATGAAACTTCTGTTACTACCACCACGCTTGATCAGCGATAGAAATATCCCTTGGAATAAACGCATTACCACGCCTGGAACTTATCTAATTGAACTTCAAGTCAAGTATTTGTTCTTCTGGCTTTATCATTCGACCTATCTTTTTCGCGCTCATGGAAAAATTGAAGCTTTGGCTTTAGAAAAAGAAGGTTTCAAAACAAGAATAATTGAGATGGGAAGAATCAAAAATTACCACTGGATCAGATATCAGACACCAAGTTAAATCCGATAATTGTTCTGTGTAAATACTCACAGAAGAATCGTGGAACAGCAAAAACACACTTACAATAGAATCAATCAAGGAGGTGCGACCTCCAAGCGGTCTAATGGCAAACCTAACAGCATGATCCATCGTTCGGCTAATAGTAGACATGCGCCTGGTGAAATTTACTTTATTGTCGCTAGTGGTTTTCACGGGGTCTTCCCCGGCTGCTTTTTGTTCCGCTGTAAAATCGGTCTAGCATCTGATGCTCAGAAAAGACTTGAGCGGTTAGAATCAATCCAAGCACCATGCAATTACAGATTAATTAAAGTTATCAAGGTTCGAGATATGGCAGCAGTTGAAAGCCTGCTTCATAAACAGTTCTCGACCAACAACGTCGCTTTGAAACGGAGTCGGGAGTGGTTCGATTTAAATATATTGCAGTTATGGTGTGCTTGCCAAGCTTTTCAGCGTTATGAAAACCACCCTCGTTATGGAATCAATCGCGTTTATCGGTTTCCCTTGAAATTGATCGCTCTTGCGATCGCAAGTTTGCTAGTTGTAATTGCCGCATCCCAACAAATGATTAACCATCAATATGTACCGCCTTCAGCAAAAGTTAAGCGGGTTAAATTGTAGGGATTGGGGTCTATGGCAAACAAAAAATGGGCTATAAAACGAATCACGCTTAACCTAGCTTTGGAAGAAGAGGCCATTCTCAGGAGCTTCTGCGAAAAAACTGGGAAGGGAGAAAGGGGGACAAAATTGGACAATCCTAGAAAAAACGAGCCATGATCATTTATAAATTTCCCGGACATTTTAGGACTGGCTCGTTTTTTCGCACCCTGTCTTTGAAGTTAAACACCCAAACTAGGACAAGGATTGTCCAATTTTGTCTGGCTTTTATGTAGCGGCGACCCGCTACAGATGTTATTCGCGAATTAATCCGTAAACTCAAAAAAATTGATGAGCGTATTTTTTGAGAATTACTTACTCTTTAAGTTATGCTGACAGAAAATATTAGGTCAGAGTTACAATGGTTCAGAAAAGGGAAAAAGCAACCAGTTCCTAAGCACCGTAGAAAGGGCTGGATTGTGCCATGCTTGATATCACGAGTCCACAATGTTTCTACCTGGGTAAAGCGCATACAAAAATATGTAACGCTCGCGGGGATAGCGCAAGAACTAGTCAGGTTCGACACGCATTCATATGCAAAACCCAGAAATAGATGGCAAGGAATACCAGCAAGGCACTTTGTTTGGCTATGAAGTAAAAGAATACCTGCAAGGGAAAATG
>CAZZVG010000174.1:0-8505 GCA_964657295.1 Iningainema sp.
GACGGGAGTGGAAAAAGTTAGGCGTTTACAGTTGACAGTGGCTTATTTAAAGCTTGTTTCAACAATTCTGCCTTATCGGTTTGCTCCCAAGGTAAGTCTAAATCATCTCGACCAAAGTGACCGTAAGCCGCGACGTCCTGATAAAAACGTCCGCCTCTTTCACTTGGTAGATGGCGTAACTTGAAAGTGTGGATAATTCCTGCTGGACGCAGTTCAAAATGCTCCTGCACTAAATCCAGCAAGGTTTGCTCATCCACTTGACTGGTGCCAAAAGTTTCCACCATAATGCTCACTGGTCGCGCTACTCCAATGGCATAACTTAGCTGGACTTCGCATTTTTCTGCCAAACCTGCAGCCACAATATTTTTAGCTACATAGCGAGAGATATAAGCAGCGCTACGGTCTACTTTGGTGGGATCTTTGCCAGAAAAAGCACCACCGCCATGACGCGAGTAACCACCGTAGGTATCAACAATGATTTTGCGACCGGTCAAACCAGAATCTCCCTGGGGACCACCAATGACAAACTTGCCAGTGGGGTTAACCAAAAAGCGTGTTTGCTCATTTGGATGAACATCCAGATCTGCAAACACTGGTTCAACAACGATTGACCAAAGATCTTTTTTAATCTTTGCCTGTACTGCTGTTTCATCAGTGATTTCCCCAATAGCAGCTGTATGCTGTGTGGAAATCAGAATAGTATCAATACCTACAGGATGTCCATCGTCGTAAGCAATGGTAACTTGAGTTTTGCCATCTGGGCGCAGGTATGGCAATTGACCTGTTTTGCGGACTGCTGCTAGTCGGCGAGCAATTCGGTGAGCCAGTGACATAGGTAAGGGCATCAGTTCTGGTGTTTCGTTACAAGCAAAACCGAACATGATCCCTTGATCGCCTGCACCAATTGTATCAAAAAGTTGCTCGCTGTCTTGCTCACGAATTTCATGGGCGCTGTTAACGCCTTGAGCAATATCAGGCGATTGTTCATCTAAAGCCACAATCACCGAGCAACTGTTAGCACAAAACCCGTTGTCACCATCGTTATAACCAATCTCAGCAATTTTCTGGCGAACGAGATTGACATAATTTACAGTGGCTTTGGTGGTAATTTCACCAGTGATTAAGACTAAGCCAGTGTTAACCACGACTTCAGCCGCAACACGGCTGCTAGGGTCTTGTGTCAGTAAGGCATCGACGATAGTATCAGAAATCTGATCGCAGATTTTATCGGGATGTCCTTCGGTTACAGACTCTGAGCTAAATAGATAGCGACGTGACAAATGCAATTCCTCCTTTTGAAGGTGATTCCAGTGACTGAATTTGTAAATTTAATTCACTCACTTTAATGTGCAATCATAACAATATTTCCACAATTAGATAGATATAATTGGGCGATCTTTATCAAAAAAATTAATTTCAACTCAATCTCTGACCGATCAATGTAAAGTTATACTAATTTGCTTGGCATAATAGCGAAAAAATGCTATGTACTTACACCTATAAATTTTCTGCTGACTTATTCTTAATTCTTTCCAGAAAAAAACAAGGGACACGTCATGTGTCCCCAAAAACCATCCAAACACTGCTGTTTTACACCTTCTGAAATGCTAGCGTTGGCTTCTGATTTGTTAGCTGCTCATAAGCAGTACGCATTTTCAGACCTGTCAGTACTTGGAACAATCCAGTGCCATTATTGGAACCCGGATACTCACGGTGCTGAAGCAACAAGTGAGTCATCTCACCTTGGTATTTTGTGGATGTTTTACTGAGGTGAGTTTCAATGTAAATCACTTCATCCAAGTTATCAAATTGACCGTCTATTTCTAATACCGAGACATAGCGACCGTAGTAAACGTCAGACCCGTAGTACATTTGCATACCAGGGTAAGAACAGGTTAGCTTGCGTCCACAGGGAGTCCATTGAATTGTTGAACCTTCATCAAAAAGATAAATTGGTTCAAAGCCGTCTTTGCCTTCCCGTTGCAACATGCGTACCCGCAGTACTTTGCGTTCCGTATCATTTTTAATTAAGTTGGTGGGCAAGACTTGGAGAACGACATCCGCAAATTCTCTTTGCGGTTCAATGTACTTTGTAAAATCTGGTTTACGGGAGTTAATCGCCGCCATCACATCTTCATAGCGATGACCCCGTTCTGCCATGTCTCGCTGAACTTTCCAAGCGACTTTAACTTCATCGCTAATGTCGAAGTAGACGCTGAAGTCTATCAGCGATCGCACTCGCTCATCATATAAAGGATGTAGACCCTCAACGACTATAATGTGATTCGGTCCAATTCTCTCGGGCGGGTCGATTAAACCTGTTTCGTGGTTGTAAATTGGCTTATCAATCGTTTCACCGCTCTTGAGAGCTTTAATTTGCTCGTACATGAGGTCAAAATTATTTGCCCTCGGGTCTAGAGCGGTGATTCCTGTCTCTTTGCGCTGCTTGCGGTCTAAGGAATGATAGTCATCCAAACAGATAACTGTCATAAACTCTTCACCAAATAAATCCTGTAGGCGACGTAAAAACGTTGATTTACCACACCCGGAGTCTCCGGCTACTCCTATCAAAACTACGCGTTCTGGCTTATTCGTCATAAATCTCCTTCGGTCATAAACATGAGTCAATCAATAATTTTTCACAGTGCAATTTTGTTGCCAGGAGCGTACTCCGCTGTGCCATTCAGCAGCCGTATGACAGTCTTTACGGGTAGACAACAAAGTATTGACCCGTCTGACTAGTCTAATTTCTTGGCTGCTAAGTATTTAATCCTAGATGTTATATTGAATTTTATCAGAAGCGGTTACTCTATACAAGGCTCGCAGTTAGCAAGAATCTTGTGTTTTTCGATTCATTTTTCCTCGATGGCTACATGATCGCATTAACTACACACAAGTCATTTCTGTGTGAAAATTGGATGCTATCCTTCACGAATTAGTATATTATAGTTGTTTAGAAACACATAGCGGGACAAAAATCACCGCAACCCCTAGAGCTAGATCCCTCTTAAGAGAGTTGTAGTTTACGAAAAAAACATTAAATTGATTCAATATTAACATTCCCCAAATAACTTATCTTGTACCTTAGAAAGTGAACAGGTGTGTGCTTTGTAATGCCTGCATGTCTTTGGCGAGTGTACGTAGCAGAGTATTGATCAGGGAATGCGGTTCCTCAAGAGCCAAATTTGTCAATCCAAAATCCGGTAAACTAAATCTGGCATGTGGTGCGAAGGTTTTCGTTGAGAATAAGGTTAAGTAAACATCGGAGTGGTAGAAGCAATGTACATTCAAGGTGCTGTTGAAGGTGCTGTCAACACAGAATCAGGTAGCCGCTTTTTCGTCTACGAAGTTGTTGGTCTGCGTCAGAGTGAACAAAGCGATCAAACGAACTACCCAATTCGTCAAAGTGGCAGTGTGTTCCTCAAAGTACCTTACAACCGCATGAATCAGGAAATGCGACGGATAACTCGCCTGGGCGGCAAAATTGTTAGTATCCAATCGTTGAGTTCTTTACAGCAACTCAATGGACAAGCCTATGAAGAGGGTGCTAACAGCGAAGCAACTAGCAAAGCCACGCCTGAGGAGACTGCTCTTGGTCAAGGGAATGGTAAAGCCAATCCTGAAACTGAGCCTCAGCCTAAGAAAATGGACAAAGAAGGCAAAACAATGACTCAAGCGAAAGCTAAAAAAGATGCCCACGCTGATGTTCCCGTAAACATTTACCGTCCAAATGCTCCTTTTATCGGTAAATGTATCTCAAATGAAACATTAGTCAGAGAAGGCGGAATTGGTATAGTTCAGCACCTCAAATTCGACATTTCTCAAGGGAATTTGCGGTATCTAGAAGGTCAAAGTATTGGTATTGTCCCACCTGGATTGGACAAGAACGGCAAACCTGAGAAACTCAGATTATACTCCATCGCCTCAACTCGTCACGGTGATGACGTAGATGACAAGACAGTATCACTCTGTGTTCGCCAACTGGAGTATAAGCATCCGGAAACCAATGAAACAGTCTATGGTGTTTGCTCTACACACATCTGTTTCCTCAAACCAGGCGATGAGGTGAAAATCACAGGTCCAGTAGGTAAAGAAATGTTACTGCCTGCTGACACTGATGCCAAAGTGATCATGATGGGGACAGGCACAGGAATAGCTCCGATGCGGGCTTATCTGTGGCGGATGTTTAAGGACGCAGAAAGAGCAGCTAATCCAGAATATGAGTTTAAAGGATTTGCATGGTTGATATTTGGTATTCCCACAACTCCCAATATCCTCTACAAAGAGGAGTTGGAACAAATGCAAGAGCAGTATCCTGATAACTTCCGCCTCACATACGCCATCAGCCGCGAACAGAAAAATGCTCAAGGCGGAAGAATGTACATCCAAGATCGTGTGGCAGAACATGCAGACGAACTGTGGAAGTTAATTAAAGAAGAAAAAACCCACACTTACATTTGCGGTTTGCGCGGCATGGAAGATGGGATTGATGCAGCGCTATCAGCTGCAGCTAGCAAAGAGGGTGTAAACTGGACTGATTACCAGAAGGAACTTAAAAAAGCTGGTCGCTGGCATGTAGAAACCTACTAATTTAATGCACGGATTTTAGATTTTGGATTAACTGTTCAAAATATCAGATCTAGAATCTAAGATTTCTAGAGGCATAATATTTGGTAACCTTTGTTAGGGGTGTATGTACATACATCCCTACAATTGTTTTTTATGATTAGAGCAAGATAATCCAAAATAGGTAAACTTGTGGGTGTTAAGCTGGGAATACTGGGATTAGGTACGGTAGGGACGGGCACAGTGCAGTTATTACTAGATGCGACTGGCCGTCACCCATTGTTACAGGAGATAGAAATTTATCGTGTGGGAGTGCGATCGCTCTCCAAATCGCGCACAGTCAACTTACCAGCAGAAATTTTTACAACAGATTTAGATGCGATTGTCACTGACCCAGCGGTAGATATTGTCGTCGAGGTGATAGGCGGATTGGAGCCAGCGCGATCGCTAATGTTAAAAGCAATACGTGCTGGCAAACACGTTGTCACTGCCAATAAAGCCGCCATCTCTCGCTTCGGGGATGAAATTTTTACTCTTGCCAATCTTGCAGGCGTTTATGTGATGCTAGAAGCTGCTGTTTGTGGTGGTATTCCAGTCATTCAAGCTCTAAAGCAGTCTCTAAGTGTTAACCGCATTCATAACGTTCTTGGGATTGTTAACGGCACAACCAATTACATCCTCTCGCGGATGCAAACCGAAGGGAGCAGTTTTAACGATGTTTTGTCTGATGCTCAAAGGTTGGGTTATGCTGAGGCAGACCCTAGTGCTGATGTAGACGGTTTGGACGCAGCAGATAAAATTTCTATCTTGGCATCATTAGCTTTTGGTGGACGGATCAACCTCAAACAAGTTTACTGTGAGGGGATTCGCCAAGTCAGTAAGACGGATATTGCCTATGCTTTAAAGTTAGGATTCATCATCAAATTACTTGGCATTGCCAAAAAAATGGATTCCCCCACGCTCCTCGCTTCAACAGGAGAAACCATTACTTCGCCTCCCCCCCTCTCAGTTCGAGTGCATCCTACCTTAGTCCCTCTAACTCATCCTTTAGCCAGCATTAACGGTGTGAATAATGCCATTCTTGTTGAAGGGGAACCTCTTGGGCAAGTGATGTTTTTTGGTCCGGGGGCTGGTGCTGGGGCTACTGCCAGTGCGGTATCATCAGATATTCTCAACTTAGTCGCTACTCTAAAAACGGAAACAGCGAGTAGCCAGGAAATACATCAATCCAAAATCACTTTTCCAAACAAACTGTTGGTTTGCGGACATCAAGACTACTGCCAAATTACACCAATATCAGAACTCGTAACGCGATTTTACACCCGTTTCCTTACCAAAGACCAACCTGGAGTGATTGGTAAATTGGGGACTTACTTTGGGGATCATGGAGTGAGCTTAGAGTCAGTCGTCCAAACTGGTTTTCAAGGAGATAGGGCAGAAATTGTTGTTGTTACCCATGATGTTAGAGAAGGTGATTTTCGTCAGGCTTTGGCAGAAATCCAGGCTTTAGAAGCAATAGATAGTATTCCCAGTATACTGCGAGTATTATAAGACGTTTTGTCTACTAGCTGTTATAAAAATTCAAAAATGTCTCGCTTCGTATTACTGTATGAATAGAAAATTTGAACCACAAACTCAAATCTAAATATGCCTCCTTCAGAAGATCCCAACTCATCTCGAACTAATCCCCTTGGGTTTGATGAATTTATTGGTATTTTGATTGCTTTTACCACCATTGGGGGAATTCTATTTTGGTCATTATTCCACAAAGATTCGGGTTGGAACTTAGACAAACTACTCTCACCTTCTGTTCCTAGTGCCTCAGTTTCCCCATCTTCCTCAATATTACCAGTCCCAACTTCCCCAGTTTCCCCACCCTATCAACAACCAGTTCCACAAACTTTGGAAGTAGAACCTACGGCAACTCCAGCCGTACCAGATGAGACAATTCCTTTACCAGCGCTACCTTTTATCGCTCCAAAGCCGGCAGTACCTGTACCCGTGCCTTTGATACCCCCCTCTAGTACGAATCAAGAAGGGGCAAAACTGCCGACAATTCCCCCGCCACTAGCATTTGTAGATGTCCCCTCTGACTACTGGGGACGAGGGTTTATTGACACTCTTTCCTCCCGTGGTATCATTACAGGCTTTCCAGATCATACTTTTAGGCCAAATCAGCCTGTCAGTCGTGCAGAATTTGCTGCTATACTACAAAAAGCTTTTGATAATAAAGAGATTGGTAATAATACGACCGTATTTAAAGATATCCCAGAAAATTTCTGGGCAGCTCCACAGATTCACCAATCTATTAATACCGGCTTCTTAAAAGGCTATCCTGACAAAAACTTCCAACCCTATCAGAGGATTCCACGGGTGCAAGTTTTAGTTTCCCTTGTCAGTGGTTTCAACCTCACAGGAACGTCATCCGAAGATCGACTTTTAAGCACCTATCAAGATGCTAAGGAAATTCCTAATTATGCTACGGATAGGGTAGCTGTTGCTACAGAAAATGGTCTTGTTGTCAACTACCCAGATCCTAAAACTCTAGCCCCTAATAGAGAAGCTACCCGTGCTGAGGTAGCGGCAATGATTTATCAATCTTTGGTACGAACGGGACGATTACAACCAATTCAATCTGAATATATTGTGAAAGAATGGCGTTAAATTAGACTCAAAGTAGTCAAGGTTTTTAGATTCTCCTTGACTACTTTGAGATCCCATAAAAATTATCTTTTAAGCGTACCACCAATTATTGATTTTAGATATGGGATGTGCGGATTAATGAAAAACCTAAAACCCATATCTAAAAAATCGCCACGGTTGCCCCCAAATCGGTTTATGGAGTTGGAATCAAATAAGTTCATGATTCCAAATCTCCTAACTTATTTGTAGGGCAATCCAAAATCTAAAATTCCTGCATTGTGATCAATACATTAGTTTTATCTTAAATTTCTGGAGTTTGGCTGCCGACGACTTGTGTTTTCAGCGATGCTATTTCATCAGTTAACTCTTCCCGAGTTGAGGCTTTAAGTAAATAGCGGTAAACAAACCAAGCAGAGTATCCAATACCAATCAACTCAAAGGTAGGTGCTACTAAAGGAATATCATTTATAGCATCCAATATTGCCAAGACTACCTTAGTCGTGATAATCGCCGTTGCAATCAAACCAAGGGTAACTAGGGGCTGTTTGTATCTGTTAAAAAAGCTTCCTAGATACTCCGGCAGTATTTCTAAAAAGCTAGATACCTGTTCTCCATATTTTAGCCATTGCTCTTGAGATTGCACGGCAGGTTGGAGTTTAGTTATTGTTCCTGTTTGGTTGTTTATTTCTGGCATTTTTGTCTCTGGAGACTTGGTTTCTACGTATTGCGGTTCTTGCATTACATCTTCCTTAATTTTCACAATTGAGTTATTCTCATCCGGACAGTTACAACCAAAAGGCTGTTGATTAGACAATACACAGGTGTATCAAGACAAATGAGTTTAGCACCCAAAAAGACTAATCGCTGCCTATAACCATAATCGAACCTGAACGACCACTTCATCAACTACAAGGTAGACTATTAGTAGCTCAATGGCATGCACAGGCAGCAGAATGAATCAATATAGCGATGAAGCGTGAATTTTAATCCTGGGTAGGCTTCAAATTCACAATGCGTACATTGCCACTATCGCGTCGCCGAGAGTCTAAAATTAGGTCTTAATCAGTCTCCCTCTCATTTATACAAGTCTAACTGCCGATTTTACCTGAAATTTAGGCTATCTTAAGCTATTATTTTCAATAAGCTCAAGTAGCAAAATAGTATCCGGTGGCGGAAATAAACATACCATTTAGAACTGCCAGAAAGCCTACAATCTAAGCTTTTTTAATTTGTAATTTGTAATTTTTAATTCTACGTAGCTGTACTAGTCGCGTAAATAATGCTACCATACAGAAT
>CAZZVG010000175.1:0-8504 GCA_964657295.1 Iningainema sp.
ATCCTCTTCTGCGGCATCTGCCACTCCGACCTCCATTCAGTGCGTAACGAGTGGAGCAGCATCATGCCCACTGTCTACCCAATTGTCCCCGGTCATGAGATCGTCGGCCGTGTCACCAAGGTCGGCTCGGCAGTTACCAAGTACCAGCCCGGCGATCGCGCTGCGGTGGGCTGCATGGTGGAGTCGGACGGTACCTGCCCCAATTGCAAAGCTGGCTTTGAGCAGTTCTGCCCGAACCTGACTCTCACCTACAACTCCCCAGACAAGCACCTTGAAGGCGTCACCTATGGTGGCTACTCTGATAGCATTGTCGTCGATGAACGCTTCGTTGTGCAAGTTCCGTCCAACCTCGATCTTGCCGGGGCTGCGCCGCTCGTTTGTGCTGGGATTACAACCTATTCGCCCATGCGCCACTGGGGCATCACGAAGGGCAAGAAAGTAGGCGTAGTCGGTCTTGGCGGACTGGGCCACATGGGCGTGAAGTTCGCCCGTGCCTTCGGAGCCCACGTCGTCGTCTTCACCACCTCGCCCAACAAGAAGGAGGACGCGCTCCGCCTCGGTGCCGACGAAGTCGTCGTCTCCCGCAACACCGACGAGATGCAAAAGCACGCTGGCAGCTTCGATTTCATCCTCGACACCGTCTCCGCCGATCACGATATCAACGCCTATCTCAACCTGCTCCGCCGCGACGGCAACATCACCCTTGTCGGCGCACCCGAGAAGCCCCTGGAGATCTCGGCATTCAGCCTCATCATGGGCCGCCGCAGTCTCTCCGGCTCAATCATCGGCGGCATCGCGGAAACCCAAGAGATACTCGACTTTTGCGGCCAGCACAACATCACCGCAGACGTTGAAGTTATCCCCATCCAAAAGGTCAACGAAGCCTACGAGCGACTGCTCAAGTCTGATGTGAAGTACCGCTTCTCCATCGATATGGCGTCTCTCAAATCTGAGTAGCCGACATGGCGGGGGGGCAGATTCGGATAAGCAGGGGAGGCAGGGGAGGTAAAGAGTTGATGAAAAGTAATTCTTTCCCCCCCTGCTGCTCTACTCCCCATGCACCCCCTGCCTGCCCAAACAAATAAATTCCTTAACCGAACCGTATTGGGGCGGCATGAATGAATAGTGATTTGCCCTTTGTAGATGATGGTGAAGCTACTAATAGTACCAAGGAAGGAAAAAGCACAATGCAAAAACGGAAACTAGGAAACAGTAATCTGGAAGTCTCGACTATCGGGCTCGGCTGCATGGGAATGAGCTTTTCCTATGGCCCGCCCAAAGACATCCAGGAGATGACCGCTCTTCTGGGGGCTGCCGTCGAACGCGGCGTTACATTCTTTGACACCGCCGAAGTCTACGGCCCATTCTTGAACGAAGAGCTTGTGGGCGAAGCCCTCGCTCCCTTCCGCGAGCAAGTGGTCATCGCCACCAAATTCGGGTTTGACCTGAGTCCTGATTTTGATCCTCGCGGGATGAAAGGTTCGCCAGGACTGAATAGCAGGCCGGAGCACATCAAGCAAGCCGTGGAGGGGTCGCTCAAGCGACTAAAGGTCGAGACAATCGACCTGCTCTATCAGCATCGGGTTGACCCAAACGTGCCGATTGAAGATGTGGCAGGAGTGGTGAAGGATTTGATTCAGGAAGGTAAGGTTAAGCACTTTGGACTCTCTGAAGCAGGAGTGCAAACGATCCGTCGCGCACACGCAGTTCAGCCTGTCGCTGCTCTCCAGAGCGAATACTCACTGTGGACGAGGACTCCAGAGAAGGAAGTGATACCGACGTTATCGGAACTCGGAATCGGTTTTGTCCCGTACAGCCCGCTGGGCAAAGGCTTTCTCACGGGCAAGATCGACGAAAACGCGACCTTCGACAGTTCCGACTTCCGCAGCACCTTACCTCGCTTCACGCCGGAAGCTCTCAAGGCGAATCAAGCCCTGATTGATCTGCTCGGTAGCATTGCAGAACGGAAGCAGGCGACACCTGCTCAGATCGCGATCGCCTGGCTGCTGGCCCAGAAGCCGTGGATTGTTCCCATCCCAGGCACCACGAAACTGCATCGCTTGGACGAAAACATCGGGGCAGTCTCAGTCGAACTCACGCCCGACGATCTGCATGACATTGATGATGCCGCCTCCAAGATTACGGTGCTTGGAGCTCGGTACCCCGAACACTTGGAGAAAACGACTGGTCGCTGAGCGGCGAAGAATCTTACACCGGTTCGGGAGTAATTCGCACACTGACCGCTCGCTTTGCGAGAATTCAAAAGTCAAAAGTCAAAAAAATAAATGCATAAGTTGATTTCAGTTACACCTATTAAGGATTAAGGATATGAAAAGAGGACTTCATAGTACTCTGTCAACCGAGAAATGATGGGTAGAGAGCGATGTGGTGAAAGGGAGACACAGTGTGCGCTCGTGTCTTACTTATACCGCAATACAGTTCAGTTAAGGAAATTAATCTGTTGAGGCAGGCAGGGGGGCTCTTGAGCAGAGGAGCGGATTCTTCTTTCTCCCCTGCACAGAAAGCACCCCTGCTGCCTCAACGAATAAATGTCTTAACTGAACCGTATTGACTTATACCGTGTCAATTTCAACCCATCAATTCAAACCTGACAGAGTAATAAAGTTGCTTCCTAAGAGTGGAGAAACCAATGCCTACATCCTTTGCACCATTACCTAAATAGGCGATTTTGATATGACAGGAAATTGGAAAACTCTTGCAAAGCAACCAACTTTTGGTGTGGGCACAATGCTGTTGCTTACTGATGGAACGGTAATGTGTCAAAATTCAGGAAAACCAGATTGGTGGAAGCTGACACCGGATTCTTCTGGGGATTATATCCACGGAACATGGTCAAAACTTGCTTCAATGACCAATGCACCGCTTTATTTCGCCTCCGCTGTTTTAAAAGATGGTCGCGTCTTTGTAGCAGGGGGAGAATATAACAATGGAAAACAAGTGGATTTGCTGGCGGCTGAAATTTACGATCCTTTAGCGAATACTTGGACGAGTCTACCTACGCCACCAGGCTGGAAAAACATTGGAGATGCACCCTGCTGCGTCTTGCCTGACGGTAAGCTGTTACTCGGTTCTATTTCCGATACAAGAACGGCTATCTACGACCCAGTGACCAATACTTGGACACCAGGTGGTTCCAAAGATGATTCCAGTTCGGAAGAAACTTGGACACTGTTGCCAGATGAGACAGTACTCAGCGTAGAATGCAGCCATCATCCTCAGGCTGAGAAATATGTAATCGCGACTAATCAATGGGTGAGTGCAGGCTCAACACCAACTGATTTGGTGGAAGCTGGATCTATCGAGATTGGTCCTGCCATACTTCTGAGTGATGGTCGCGTCTTTGCCATTGGCGCGACTGGCAATACGGCTCTTTACACTAGACCACCAATTGCTAATCAGTTGGGATCGTGGGCGGCTGGACCTAATTTTCCCTCACAAAAGCCTGGAGAAACACTCGGTGCAAAAGATGCACCAGCATGCCTGTTGCCTAATGGACGTGTTTTATGTGTTGCTGGACCTGTGGATGGAAAAGGAGGTGATTACTTGGCTCCAACCTATTTCTTTGAGTTTGATCCAGCATCTTCAAAATTAACTGCGATCGCCAATCCACCAAATAGTGGAAAACAGCCATTTACTGGAAGAATGTTGCTACTGCCAACAGGTCAGGTTTTGTTTGCCAACGGAAGCCAAGATGTAGAAGTTTACACGCCTGACGGTATACCAGAGCCAGCATGGCAACCGCAGATCACAAGCTGCCCATCCTCTCTATTTGTCAATGGAACATACACGCTGCAAGGACGCCAATTAAATGGGTTGTCTCAAGCAGTCAGTTACGGCGACGATGCTTCAATGGCGACAAACTATCCGCTTGTGCGTATTAGCCACAAGGTTTGCAACAAAATTGTTTATTGCCGCACTTTCAACCACTCTACTATGAGTGTAGCAACTGGCAGCGTCATCCACTCGACTCAATTTATAGTGCCATTGGGAATCCAACTTGGAGCTTCTGTTTTGTCCGTCATCGCCAACGGAATTGCTTCTCAAACCATTTCGGTGACACTATTTGAAAGCATCGGTAAGCTCGTCCTCATTGGACCATTTGGAGGCTCTGGAGGGAGCAGCTTCCAAGACGGAACACTCCCAAACGGTGCTAAAATCTGTAAAGTTAGAATACGTCACGGTTTCTGGCTCGATGCTATTGGGCTGAGTTACAAAGTCAATGGGCAAGTTACTGACCTACCGATGCATGGCGGAGATGGCGGAACATATGACGAGTTCATAATCGACGATGATGAGTATATTACAAGTCTGGGCGGTCGTTACGCTCAATTTGTTAACTCAGTTATCATTCATACCAACAAACGAACCTCTAGCCAATACGGTGGTGATGGTGGCTCTGCTGACTATAATAATATAGATATTCAGTATCCCAACCAAGAGTTCGTCGGCTTCCTGGGAAGGTCAGGAAAGTTTCTCGACGCCATCGGAATAGTGTTGGCCATTAGGGAGTCTTAATTAACTCAGCTATCAATTATCGAGGCATTAGCCTGGAGCCTCATGCAGTGGCTCAATAATGAAATTGATAGCCGTCAACCCGATCGCAGAAGATCTCCAGGGGTAGCAACTGTTAATAAAGGTAACTGCAAATTATCGATTAGGCGATACAGCCGTTGCCTTTGGCATCGCTAGTTAATTCTTAGTCTAATTTCTTACAAGTTACTCCGGCAACCCCCCTACTTGAAACAAGTCCAACTCCCGTTCAAATATTTCATCGATAGGCAACATTTGCCCATCGGTAGTCATAAATTTATGGTCTTTTGTTGCCTGAATAATTGAGCCGTCTTCCAAGCAATACTCAAAAACTTCTTGTTGACCGCGATTGTGCCATTGTACAATAGGTTGCGTGTACACACGTCCGTTACCATCTACAGTATATACACAACATTCAATTCCTTTTTCCACAATCTCGCCAATTTTCAGAAAGCCGTATTCTACTGTCAAAACTTCAGTATCGTAGCTTAAGCAGTATTCGGCAAACTTCAACATTTGCTCGAATAATTCTTCAGCTATTTGCTTCTTAACACCATTTTTTGCCGAACCATCAACGAATTTTTCTCGCTGCTTTTGCATTTCGGACACTTTCTTTTTACCCATCGCACGACGCAACAGATCGGCTTGTCCTAGAGAATATCCTGCCATATCTTGAGCAATTTTCATGATTTGCTCTTGATAAACCATAATTCCATAGGTTTCATTAAGTACGGGTTCTAAAACAGCGTGCGGATAGTCTATTTTTTCCCTACCGTGTTTGCGATCAATAAATTTAGGAATGAGTTTCGCATCCAATGGGCCCGGTCGATAAAGCGCTAAAATTGAAGAAATATCTTCTATATTGGAAGGCTTTAAATCACGCACTATCTGACGCATTCCGGAAGATTCTAATTGAAAGATGCCTTCTAACTCACCTGCTTCTAAAAGTTCGTAGGTTTTCTTGACATCTGTTGGTAAGATGTTCAACTCACCTTTTGCCAATATCTTTTGCGCTTTTCTTTCTTGACTGGTGATATCATAAGGGTCAATTTTAAACCCTTGGTGCTCTTGAATCAAATCAATGGTTTTCTGAATCATTGTCAAGTTTCTTAATCCTAGAAAATCCATTTTTAACAATCCCAGCGATTCTATGTCCTCCATGAAATACTGGGTAATCACAGAACCATCGTTGTTTCTTTGCAATGGCACAATTTCATCTAAAGGGTCAGCAGAAATCACCACACCTGCTGCATGAACACCATAGTTTTTGTTCGTCCCCTCAATCCGGATTGCCATATCAAGCCAATGGCGAACTCTGGGATCATTGTCATATTTTTCTTTAAATTCCGCTGCTGGTGTTGCATCGGAAATCATCACGGCAAGTTTAGTTGGCTTACCGCGTGAAACAGGAATTAACTTCGCCATTTTGTCTGACTCCCCGTAGGAAATGTTTAACACTCGGGCGACATCTTTTAAAACGGCTTTGGACGTTAAGCGGTTAAAGGTAATAATTTGAGCAACTCTTTCTTTACCATATTTTGCATTTACATAATCAATGACTGCATCCCGTTTATCGATACAGAAATCTGTATCAATATCAGGCATTGATTTCCGTTCTGGGTTAAGAAATCTTTCAAAAAGTAGTCCATGATGTACGGGATCTATGTTGGTAATTTGCATGGTATAAGCAACCAAAGAACCCGCAGCCGAACCTCTTCCTGGTCCCACAGGAATATCATTATCTCTAGCAAATTTGATGTAGTCCCACACAACTAAAAAGTAGGTGGAAAACCCCATCTGTTGAATCATTTTCAGTTCGTATTCCAGTCGTTCTTTATAAACTGGTTCGACGTCGTTACGGGATTTGCGATTTAATCTGGCTAAAAGTCCCTGCCAAGCAACTTCTTCTACATACGTATCAGCAGTGTGACCAGAGGGGATCGGATAGTTAGGAATGCGAGGCTCACCCATGAGTTGGTAAGGCTCAACTTTATCTGCAACTTCTACGGTGGTGGCGATCGCTTCATTAATCACATCCTCTGGCAAATGGTCGCGAAATAGCAGCTTCATTTCTTCAGCGGATTTGAGATACTCAGTCCCGCTATAACGCATCCGATTATCTTCAGAAATTAATTTACCCGTTTGAATACATAGCAAAGCATCGTGTGCTTCAACATCGTAACAAGAAATAAAATGCGAGTCGTTTGTCGCAATAATTTTAATGTTTAACTCCCGCGCAATTTTTACGATTTCCACATTAACAATCCGGTCTTCTTGGGAGCCGTGATCCTGAATTTCTAAATAATAGTCATTTCCAAAGACTTCCTTATACCACAAAGCAATTTTCCTGGCAGCATCTGGTCTATTACTGAGAATTGCTTGCGGAATTTCTCCACCCAAACAAGCACTGGTGACAATCAAGCCTTCATGATATTCTTTTAAAAGTTCTTTATTAACGCAAGGACGGGAAAAAATTCCTTTACCCTGTACACCCTGAAGGTGAGACATGGTTGTGATTTTGACTAAATTTTTGTAACCTTTGGTATTTTTAGCTAAAACAACTTGATGATAACGGGGACGGCGTTCTTGTTTTGTAATATCGCCGTTGATAATATACATTTCGTTGCCGATAATTGGCTTAATATTATTACTACGGCAAATTTTGATCAGCTCGATAGCACCATACATGACACCGTGATCGGTGAGGGCGAGAGCCTTCATCCCCAAAGCGATCGCGCGATCGACTAAATCCGGCAGTTGACTCGCGCCATCAAGCAGACTGTAATCACTGTGAATGTGGAGAGGTACGAAGGACATATGCGTTTCCAACCGACAGCCAAAAACAGAAACGTTTACCACATTAACTCATTTGTCCCCCATCGCGATGATCTTGTCCGAAAACTTTAACTACCGAAGTGATGTTAAATATTGACATTACATTAATTTAGCAAATGAACGAACCAGAAACACAGAACACTCATCGTCCCCTGTGGCGGCGTCTCCCACTTGCGGTGCAAATCGTCATCGCCCTTGTTCTAGCCGTAGCATTAGGAATTGCCTTGGGTGCCGGAAATCCCAGCCCAGCCAATAAAGCTTTGATCGAAAACTTAGCAATTCCCTCCGAGTTGGTACTCAAAGCACTCCGCGCCCTAGCCACCCCCTTGATTTTCGTAGCAGTACTGCACACCTTAATGACAACGCACATCCCCGGAACAGCGGGACGACGGTTAGCAGTGCTGCTGTTAACCAACACTACAGTCGCCATCCTCATTGGACTTTTCGTAGCAAACGTCCTACGCCCTGGAAGTTGGGGACGTGTAGCACCACCAGGAAGTACCACAGGGACAACTCATCAAACTTTCGATCCTTGGGGACTCGTCAAAGACTCCATCCCAGAAGCTATTCTCAAGCCACTAGTAGATAATAATGTTATCCAACTGATTATTGTTGCCCTTTCCTTCGGCATTGTCCTCCGTGCCATCAAATCAGAACAAGTAGCCCAAGGTAACACAGGATACCAATCCATCGAACAAGTTATTGGAATTCTATTTGAAGCCGTAATCCGTATCCTCAATTGGGTGATTGTTTTAGTACCGCTAGCAGTCTTCGGAATTGTCGCGAAAACTGTTGCGGAAATAGGCTTTGCACCATTTCAATCTTTAGGCGCGTTTATTATAGCAGTGGTATTGGGGTTAGTGTTGCAAGCTTGCTACTACCTGACAAGAGTGACACTTGGTTCTTGGGTAAAACCATTAGACTTTCTGCGCGGTGGTTCAGATGCCTTTTTCACAGCATTCTCCACCGACTCCTCAACAGCAACAATGCCCGTCACATTTCAGATTTTGCAGACAAAAATCGGCTTGAGGGAATCGTCAGCTTCTTTGGGGGCATTAGTGGGAACAAATTTCAACAACGATGGCACTGCCCTTTATGAGGCAATGTCTGCATTATTT
>CAZZVG010000176.1:0-8503 GCA_964657295.1 Iningainema sp.
CGAGGCGCACGTTATAATTTTGTCTACTTTCCTGCGGTGATAGTTTTAATTGGTGCCAGTCTCGCAGTTTGTTGGAACTTCAAAGGCTCGAGCCGAAGATGGGGCATAAGTGGGAAAAAATCTGTAGCGATAATTTGGTTGATGGGATTCCTCAGTGCTATCACGGTGATTTGCAATTTGGGTTATCAAAAATACTATCGCCCAGATTTGTTTGTGCAATTAATTCAACAAACATCTCACGTGCCAGTGCTGATATCCACCATTCACAAAACTCATGTACAAACTGGGGAAATGATGGGAGTTGCAAGGGAGTTCAAAATTCACAACTCAACTTTCCCGTATCCCCATTTTCTGCTGATACATCAAGGCAAAAATTCTAGTTCTTCCACGACTGCCCTTGAAGACAACCTAAAGTTATTGCCACGTTCATTTGATCTGTGGTTAGTAAATTTTTACACCAGTCTGCCAACAAAAGTTAAAAATTGTACTGCGGACACTCACCCCTTGCCACCAGTGAACGGCTATGAATACAAACTTTATCACTGTCAAAATAATTAAACATTTGCTCATTAAAGACTACTCAACACTCTTAGGCATACCAACTGGCGATAAACCAGCGATCGCTCGCAAGTTTTGGCACCGAATTAATTCGGTAAAATTTAATGCCGAACGTCCTTCAATCTTGGGCACTGCCTCGATGGCAGACAGTAGATGCTGTGCGGCTTCGGTTTCTGAATAACCTCGCCGTTGAGCTACGCGGATGGCTGTTTCATCGGCTTCTATTTCTAAGTGTTGCGATCGGTTGTTGCGCCAGATGCGAACAACAGCTAAGGCACTTAATCCCCCAGCAACAAGTATACCTACTGGATCTGCTTGGGTTGATTCTACTAATCCCCCCAAAAGCCCAGCCACTGCAATACCTTGATAAATATCGGGCTTAAACCACTTCACTCCCAATAGCCAGCTGACTGTCTGTAACAAGAGCAAGTCGCGCTGCGGTTTGGTTAGGCGACGCCACAAATCGAAATTAATATATATTGGTCGTTCTTGACTCCAAGGCAGAGGAAAGGAGACGTCAACGATTTTTGCCTGCTCTGGTTTACTGACGATTTTTGTCATCATTCTGCCAGAGGCAGGCATAAGATCTATCAAACGGCGAATTTCAACGTTTAGCTCCATATTTAGCTATTAGCTATTAGCAACCTGCTATCTATTTTGATCAATTTTTAGACCTATGCTAAGAATACCTGGTTTAGGAAATATCAGCAGAAGTACAAGTCTCAATAGTTTGTATCAGCAATCTTACTTAATAACGAATCACTAATGACAATCGATGTTTTTGCTCCCATACCTCCGGAATGGACGAACGAGGCAAGTCACGCTTATGAATTTCACTGTCCTAACTGTCACTCCAGTAGTCTCGAAGCTCTGTATGTTTGGATGAACAGGCGATCGCCTGTCATGACAGTAGATCGTACTCGCAAATGGCAGGAGTTCTATCAGTGTCACTGTGGTTGCGCTTGGTGGGCTTGGAGTAGCGATCGCCCACCAACAAATCTGTCTCATTCGCCACATGACTAGTACCGCTGCGCGGAATTAAAAATGAAATGGTAGCCTTGTACCATTCGGAAAAATATCTCTAAATAAAAGCCCGTCAGAAGACAGGCTTTTGTTTACTTAAGCAGTACAGGAGTATTTACTACTCAAATCTGACTGCTATTGTGAATTACCTATTTTAGAAAGTAAAGGTTGTACGCAGTGTACCTACGTATTCAGCGTCGTTCCTAGTGCTATTTTCCGGATTAAAGATGACCAATATAGCTGGTGTAACAGAAATATTATTGTTCACCTGGAACTTGTAAAGACCTTCTACATGGTAAGAGGTGTTTGTATCTCGCTGCGATCTACCACCTAAACGATATTCATTGTAGCTGAGCTTGGGTGGTTGACCAACGATCAAACCAAGCACATTACCTTGTTTGCCAAAGTCTTTTAGAGCCAAAGTTGCACCATAGTAGTAAGCATCTGCTTCACTGCCAGTTCGCACACCAGAAGCGTTTCTTTGAGCAAAGGCGGTAGTGTAACCTCCCCAACCAGCAAGAATTAGTTTAGAACTGGGGCTGAAGGTTGCTTCTACACCAAAGTTGTCAGCGCTGGTAGCAGTGTTAGCACCAAAAGGTGTATTTGCCAAGGTACTACCCGTACTTTCAAACAGGCTGACTCCAGCAGTACCGTTTTGATAAGTGCGTGCGTAAGTTGCACCAATATTGAAGACCTTACTTGGTTTGATGCTGACTTGAGCTATGGCTGAGTAATTACCATCGAACAATCCAGTTTTCAGCGAAGGATTGTCAGCGACGTTATTACGTCCACCACCTAGATAGCCGACAGAAAATGTGAAAGCTCCATCGGGATTAAATGATACTGTTGCACCAGCACCACCTTGACCTTGGCGGTAGATTGGGCTGAAACGACCGTACCGTGAGATTGCGCCTCTACCACTGCTTGCGAATTCTGGGTTGAAGTTGTTGATGTTTTCCCAATACTCACCCGTGTTAGCATCAACTTTGATCCGCACGGCATCAGTTAAGTTGAAAGCATAGTTGATTTTATCTATGGTTAAGGCATTATTATTGGTGAACCCGTCAAACGCCAAGCGGGTTTCGTTAGTCCCCGTTGATGTCGTACCAAAGCCAGCATTATTGTTGTTATTAAAGACATTCCCAGCTTGCAAACGGATTTGCAGCAAGTCTTTCCCGGTAAAGCTGGTGTTCAAGCTCAAACGAACCCGATCAGCAAAAATGGCGTTGTTGTCTAAGTTGGTTCGGGCAGTATTTGCACCTAAGTTTCTTAGCTGTCCACTTGTCAAACGTGGATTATTTCTCAGGGTGCGATCGTCTACTGCCCTGGTACTACCAAAAGCATCTGATATGGCGAAAATCGCTTCTCCAACTAATTTGGTAGTTGTGGAGAACTGATTTGCTTCCAATTCAGCCGTACGGGCTTCTAAGGCATCGACACGACCGCGTAAAGTTGCTAGTTCGGCGGAAAATTCTTCTTGCAGGCGCTGTAAGGTGGCTAAATCTTCTTTTTTCACAACGTCAGCAGTCGCTGTTGCAATGAGTTCATTAACCCGATCCAAACAAGCATTCAAACCAGCAGCAAACTCATAACGAGTCATGGCACGGTTACCGCGATACGTTCCGTTTGGGTAACCTGCGATACATCCGTATCGTTCTACTAAAGATTGTAAAGCTTGGAATGCCCAGTCAGTGGGCTGCACATCTGAAAACTGAGAAACTGATGTTACCTGACCTAAATCAGATCCTTGATTTCCTTGAGCTAACTGATTCACAGAAGTTGTCTGCTGGTTAACTTGATCTGCTAAAGCGCTTTTACTTACGCAAAATGTAGCAGCAAACAGCAATGGACTCAGTTTCAGCACTTTCCACAGTAGTTTTGTCATTTTTCTCACTCACACCTTACTGGTTGACTCTTGGTACAATTTCCAGAAGTACTTTTTTTGAGGCAGGGTCATCCCTCTTCAGTAAGTATTGTACCAGAATTTGCTACGATTAAAACAAGTTAACAAGTATAGTTTCTCACCATTTTTCGCTGCTGTTATTTAGCGAGCGTAAAATAATTCGGCGTTTGTACCTCAGCAGAGTTCCTTCATCTTCAAATTGCTGCAAAAGCCGAGTCACTGTTACTCTTGTTGTATTCAAAACTTCGGCAATTTCTTGATGGGTAACATTAAGATCGATCAGCTTGCCTTGTTCTACATCACGACCAAATTTTTCAGTCAGCCAAACCAAAAATAGCCACAAACGCAGGGAAATTGGTTTACGATGTACTATACTTAAGAGTTCTTCTGCTTGTTGAATATGCGATAATAAGGCATCCACATCCTGATTCCAAAGATGGGGTGGCACGACACTTACTTCCACACTCGTTAAACATTCAATTTGATACGGTTTGACTCTAGATAGTGGATAACCGATAAGATCTCCAGCTCCCCAATATCCGAGAGTAATGAATGTTCCATCTTCACTCCAAGTTAAAGTGCGAACCGCTCCCCGTTCGATTCGCCACAGCAAGTCATTACGTGGTGGAATGACTTCGCGACGGGTAAAAAGCCTTTGAGGGAGTTGTTCGGTTGTTGCAGTGCTATCTGACAATGCAGAGTTTTGCATATGACTTGTAGAGTACGTCATTGAATGTTTTTATAGGGTATAAGTGTTTGATGAACGTAGTTAACTTTAAAGCTAGTAACGGCACTATTGAGCATTCTGCTCATCGTAAATATAGAAATATAGCCCAATACATAAAAGACTTTGATAAGTCAACCATATATTAATAAGAAATATTTATGTATTCGCTAACTTCATTACTTTTTCATTGAGAATTTATGTAGCAACATATAAGCAGGAAAAGCGAGTTTTAAAGAATACAACACAAGCTTAGAAAATCTTCACTTATTTGTCTGTAATACGTTTTCTGGTTCTACCTTCTAAAAAATTGTATGAGAAGTATTAATCAAAAAACAAAAGGTATGTACAATTATGTACAATCAGGTATACTGGAGAGAAAAAATACAATTAATAGCTAATTGAATTGTTTACAAAAACTAGTACAAGTGGCGCAGAAATAAAGTTACTATAACCTACAGCGCTGCCTCATCGGTGCGCGTCTACGGAGTTGCTTACTGCCTACAAGTCAAGCTTTTTCCATTTTCAATGACAACGTAGCGTTACTAGAAGGGGATTTTACCTCAGACTGACTTTTTTAGGGGCACCTATCGAGACGCACCGTGACACCTCAGCACAAAAGAATGTTTTTCCGACGTAGGGAGAGCGCGTTGCGGATGAACAAACCTGGAATACTCAATAATCCTTAACCAAACAACATGACTGCTCTTCTGTGTATCAAGAACTGAATCTATGACTATTAATCACTCTCAGTTGCAGTCATCGGGAATTAGGTTTGTCCTTGCGGTGGTTAAGGGATCGCAAGGACAAATTTGTAAACATGTCTTTTCCTGCGATGTGTCAACTCCATAAAGGGTTATTATTTCTACCAGAATCCTCAATCAGATGGCAAATAACATTTACTTAGTCTCTGGCTAACTCTAATATTGCAAGTTTAAGAATAGGTAAGCTTTTATTTAAATGTATGTTAAATTAAGAATATTTTTTTCAGATATATTTTAAGAAATATGTACTAATAGACAACGGCGTAAATAAAGCTACCATTCCAAAGAACTGAAACTCTTAATATTCCCCGCTTTTTAATTTTTGATTCTCAGAGAGCAGTACTATTATTTTACATTATTTGTCGTATTAATATTCAGCGATTTTTCAAAGCAATATGAAAAAGCTGCTATAGCTGTTAAATTTAATGCACCGATCTAAGGTCTGATTTAAGAAATTAATAATGAGGTTTTCCCCCAGAATATGACCTGCTAGGGAAGTAGGGGGACTGGCGATCCCCATGAGTGGGGAATGTAACTGTTCACTCATTAACTAGGTTTACCTAGACTTGTGCCAGACATCTGTGCTAAAATATCAGTATTGTTTGGCACAAGTCTCGTCGTGAGTAAAAATTCAGAGAGGTTCGTCACTATTGGAGAAGCATCCAAGTTAAAAGGCGTAAGTATTGATACTTTGAGGCGTTGGGAACAAGAAATTTACACTTGGAGCGAAAAATTGCAGGCAGCGCAAGAATCTGTAGATAATGGTGTTAGCCGTTGACAAGTCGTGGCAAATATTTGTATAATTTCAATAGAGCCCAAGATTTAGACAGGCGGTGAGGTTTGTGGCAGAGTCAGTCAAAACTTATACTGACCAAATAAATTTTTGGCATTGGGGAGAATTATTCGCACTTTCTAATCTAGTTGAAGAAGCAAGCCACTACTGTTTAGAGTTAATAATTGCCGGAAAAAATCGGAATGATTGTAATAAGACATTACAATCTAAATTCAATATAAATAAACGCTATAGCGCTTCAATTTATATTGAAGTTAAAGCAATCGTTGACAATGCTAAACAGAATAGAACTCACTACATTGAAACTTTATCAGGTCAAATTAAATCTTTAAAATCTGACATCAAAAAGCGTTCTAAGCCAATTAAAGATTTTGCTAAGTCACAAAATCACCAAAAATCAAAACGCGACTCCAAAGGCTTTATTTCAAGTAAATTCAAAATAAAGCCAGCTTGTAATATTCACGCTAAGCAACGAAGAACGACAGAATTGCAAGATGCTAAATTTGCGTTGCACCAAAAGAAACGTAGATTAAATATCCTAGAAAATCAATTAAAACACATTAAGTTAGCGACGATAAATTACGTGTTACCTCCAACTAATAGTTTGACTTTAGTAGGGAGTAAAAATGAATCAGCAGGTAATCAGTCAGCGCAATTTGATTATATTGAAAGTCTAGATAAATTTGTGCTGAAGATCCGCACCCCTTACGCACTACAAGAAAGATTAGGTGGTGAATACATTCTCCTTGATGGATTAAACTTTAAATATGGCAAGCATGAAATAATTGAAGCAATCTCAGAACGATGCTATCAAGTAGCGACTGCGAATGGTGAGCCTAAATGGGATAAAGGGTACAGCGCGGTAACTCTTCGCTTTTATTGGAAAAATGGGTCTTGGTATGTTGCTTGCACCTTGGATATTCATCTACCTGAGATTACTTCAGTTTACCTTTCAGGTTATATTGGAATTGATTTAAATGCCGATTCTTTAGGTTGGGCAGTTTGCGATGCACAAGGCAACTTGTTAGAATTTGGCGACTACAAGCTAGATTTACATTCTAAAACTTCTAACCAACGTGAAGCTATTCTATCAGATGCGGCAACCTTCATTGTCTTAAAAGCCGAACAATATAACTTTCCTATAGCTTCCGAAAAATTAGATTTTTCCGAAAAGAAAAAACAATTAAAAGAAAAAGGGAAAAAGTATGCTCGGATGTTATCGTCTTTTGCATATTCCCAATGGAATGAAGTTTTAGATCATGCTTGTCAAAAGCACGGCATCTATCACAAGAAAGTTAATCCGGCTTATAGTAGCTTGATCGGCTTAACAAAATTCATGTCCATGTATGGAATGAATTCAGCTTCTTCTGCGGCGTTTGTCATCGCACGTCGTGGTAGACGGTTTTCCGAAAGATTACCACAACATAAATTACTTCCTTCCAAGTCCGCCTACACTGAGGGTAATAAGGTACGCTGCTGGTGCCATTGGAGTAAGGTGAGCAAGAGTACCTTGGGGATTCCCAGACACAAATATTTTTCAGCCCATCTTAACAGGACGCGAAAGGTTACGTCTTTTTGTCAGCTTGCTTGCTTTGTGGGTGAGTCTAGACGGATTGACAATCCAATTCAATTGGAGCTTTTTGCGGTTGGTGCAATTCCAACGGGAAAAGATCCGGTATCTGCTGCCGTGTCTAGGTCTAGGAAACCGCGTCAGCGTACTGAAAATACGTTTACACAGCTTTACCTAGATTTAAATTAGCGGATTAAGGGCGATAGATACACAAGATAAATGGCACAACCAACAACTAACCACGATAACCCGTGACTATGTATGCTACTCGTTGACCAATATTGGTAGCGTGATCTGCCATACGTTCCAAACAGCGAATTGCCAATCCCAATAATAAAATTGGCTCAACGACTTGAACATCTCTTTGAGAGGCTAAAGTCTGATAAAGGTCTTTGTATGCATTATCTACAGTATCATCGAGTCGCTTTATACTACGTCCACTGACTTCGTCCAGATCGGCTAATGCCACCAGGCTAATTGCTAACATTGCTTGGGCGTGGTGGGCCATAATCGCAATTTCTGGTAGAGCAGCATGAGGCGGATAGGGAAAGATTTTAATGGAAATCTCAGCCAGATCCTTGGCATAATCGCCAATCCGCTCTAAATCGCGCACAAGCTGCATGAAAGCACTTAAATAGCGCAAGTCTTCTGCTGCTAATGCTTGTAGCGTCATAATGGCCGTACAGTCCGATTCTATTTGTCGGTAAAAACGATCAATTTTCTTATCTAAGAAAGGAAGTTCCTCAGCTGCTGTTAAGTTGCGAGCGAATAAAGCTTGGTGAGCAAGACGGAATGATTGTTCTACCAAAGCTCCCATACGCAACACATCCCGCTCAATACGTCTAATTTCGCGAGTCAACTGCGGTCTTTCAGGGTTGGGACAATAAAGGATTGCTGTCACGCTTCTAGTCTCAAACTTGAAGATATATTTAACTATAGTCTTGGCTTTGAGAATCTGCCACGACTTCGGGAAATTCAACTTGTAACCATGCACCGCCTGTTTTAGGATGATTCATAGCTTTGATAGATCCACCATGAGCAATCACAATTTGCCGAACAATTGCCAAGCCCAAACCACTGCCAACAGGCGCGGCTGAATAAGTCTCGGAAATTGGTGGGCGGGAACGAGCTTTATCTCCTCGGTAAAATCGCTCAAAAACGTAAGGCA
>CAZZVG010000177.1:0-1601 GCA_964657295.1 Iningainema sp.
CAACTATTAACTATTAACCCAAACCTAACTCTCGCTTCAGCAAGTTGATGGAATTAATACCAATATAGTTGTCGGCACAAATTAGTCTAGGTGGACGAATAATGTCTTCCATAGCGAGTTGTAAAGCTGCTTGCACTGCCGCAAAGCTTTCTTTATCGGTGCTAAAAATCACCTGTGCCCGCTTAACCATAGCTTGAAGCTTATAAGCATCTTTTGGTTGTGAAATCATGACGAGTATTTCATCCCCCCGCAAACCGTGAAGGATGACTTCCATTGCTCGAAGAATTCCTGGACTAAGGCTAGTTATGCCCAGACAACTATCTTTTGGCAGATTTCTGAACTGGTTTAACTCTTTGCCGTAGTCTTGTATGTCTAAGGGAATGACGCGGACGGCTTTTGGTGCGGCGATTATTTCCACTTGTCCAATGAAATACCGACTTGTAACCACTGTGGCGGAGGAAGTTTGGTCTAGTACACCTGCTAATTTTTCCATTTCTACCAACTGAATTGGTATTTTCAGGGCCTGTTCCAACTCACACACCATTAACTCGCCAACACCGATGTCCTGAGAGGGAGCAGCAACTAGCACTCGCGCACTACAACGCAAACGCCAGTCAATTTCTGCTAAAAATAGCTCACGCGCTTGATTGAGCGAGCAGCCTTGAGAAAGTAGATCGTCAAGTGCCTGCTGAACCACTTTGTATGCCTGAGGATGTTGCTTGAGAATTGGCGATTGTAGTTTACTACCACCCTCATGGCCTTGAGCACGAACGTAAATCCCCGAACCAGCAAGACTTTCTACAAATCCTTCCTCCTCTAATTGACGGTAAACTTTACTAATAGTGTTACGATGCAATCCAGTTTGCATTGCTAAAGCCCGTGTAGAAGGCAATTTATAAGCTGGCGGATATTGCCGAGAAGCGATCGCATACCGAATTTGATTTAACAGTTGGGTAGATGCGGGGATTTCACTGTCTGGCTGAATACGGAATTGAAGCATCACCGAACCTCATGTGTACTAATGGCGATGTGTTAAGCAGTTACACATTTAGATTGGACATTAACTTGTAAGTGTTGTTCTCAGTCATGAGAGTGATCTCCTTTACGGGATGCACAACTTTCTGTAGTTAATCGAAGTCAAATAACGTTAATTGCTGATAATTCGCGTGCTATAGATGTGCATGGTTGTTACCAGGTGTAAATGTTACTTGAGCAAATATTTTTCTAAGAGCAATTTCGAGTACGTTTGCTACTAGTATATTGATAATTTGAGCGGACAAAGCCGATCGCAAACACCACACTAGTAAAAACTATTATGACAGAGCGAGTAATCGACACTGTAACAGTTCAACTTTCGCAAAATGATTTGCAAATATCGGCTTACTTAGCTAAGCCCTCGGCTCCTGGTTCCTATCCGGGAGTTGTGGTGTTGCAGGAGATTTTTGGTGTCAACGAGCATATTCGGGAAGTGACCGAACGTATTGCATTAGAAGGTTATGTGGCGATGTCTGACGACAAGTCGCTGACGCTCCTTCGTCGCTACCGCTTCGCTAACGCGCCTACGCACCAGCACTCTTTCAAAGAAATGCACCTGGGTTTGA
>CAZZVG010000177.1:1611-8497 GCA_964657295.1 Iningainema sp.
AGCGGCTACACAAACCAAGATCTTGAGATTGGCAGAACCTACGCTATGCAAACCAATGCCTCAGAGTTACTGAGCGATATTCAGCTTAGCATCAACCACCTCAAAACTCTTAGAGAAGTGAAAAAAGATGGTTTTGGCTGTATTGGTTTCTACTTTGGCGGTCATGTGGCATATCTAGCCGCCATCCTACCAGACATCAAAGCCACTGCTTCTTTCTACGGTGCTGGTATTGCCACCCGCACCATTGGGAGTGGGGAACCCACCATCACTCACACATCTGAAATCAAAGGCACCCTCTACGCCTTCTTTGGCAGGGAAGACACTAGCATTCCCAGCAACCAAGTAGACCAAATTGATGCTGAGTTAGAAAAATACAAAATTCCGCATCATGTGTTTCGCTACGATGGAGCTGAACACGGATTTTTCTGCGACCGTCGCGCCAGCTATAATCCTAAAGCTGCAGCCGATGCTTGGGAGCAGGTAAAACAACTGTTTGAACAATTAAGCAGCTAGGTAGTCAAGGAATATCCGTTTAGACCGCTTGTGGCTGACGGCTAATAGCAATTAGCTGTTAGCAATTAGCAATTTATCTTTAAATGTCATGAATTCTGAAGCGAAAATATCTCAATTAGCGAATTCGTCCTTTACAATGGACGATTTCGCCAAAGCACTAGAAAAACACGACTACCAGTTTCAAAAGGGACAGGTTGTACATGGCAAAGTTTACCAAATTGACCCAGATGGAGTCTACGTTGATATTGGTGGCAAGTCATCAGCTTTCGTCCCCCGCGATGAGGCTTCTTTGAGAGCAGTCACAAATTTATCAGAGGTGCTGCCTTTAGGAGAAAGCGTAGAGTTTTTGATTATCCGAGATCAGGATGCAGAAGGTCAAGTCACCCTTTCGCGGCGTCAGTTGGAAATTAACCACATTTGGGAACGTCTGGCACAAATGCAGGAAAATTCTCAGACGGTTCAAGTGCTGGTCAATAATTTGAATAAAGGTGGCGTAACTATTGAGCTACAGGGTTTGCGGGGATTTATTCCGCGATCGCACTTGGTTGACCGAGATAATTTAGAGGCGCTCAAAGGTAAAACTCTCACTGTTGGCTTTTTGGAAGTTGATCGCAATAACAACAAACTTATCCTTTCCCAGCGCTTGGCAACTCGTTCTGCCAGCTTTAGTGAGTTGGAACTAAATCAGCTAGTGGAAGGTAAGGTAACTGGTATCAAGCCCTTTGGTGTGTTTCTAGATTTAAATGGTCTTAGTGCCTTGCTCCATATTAAGCAGGTGAGCCAGAAATTTATTGAAAATCTGGAAAAGGTTTTTACAGTTGGTCAATCAATTAAAGCTATCATCTTGGACTTGGATGAAGGTAAAGGTCGAGTTGCCCTGTCTACCAGAGTCTTGGAAAATTTCCCTGGCGAAATGCTGGAGAACATGGACGAGGTGATGGCTTCAGCTCAGGCTCGTGCAGAGCGATATAGAACAAAGGTTACCGAACAGGAGCACAATTAGTTGTTAGTTCTTACTCCCAACAGGAGTCTAAGATTACCCATCTTCTCTGTTTTCTTGCAAGAGTGTTCTTGACGATTGAGCGGTTCCTCATATTAGGTAATCATTTCTGGTGGTTCGGAAGTAGTTGTTGGTTGTCTATTAACCACTAACTACTAACCGCTCACCACGTATCTCTTAGCTCTTCTAAAAATTGAACGCAGTTCCGTTAACGTCGATTCAGTACTGAAAGAGAGCATATTCACCAAATATTGCTTTACGTTCAAGGCAATGGAGGAACATTAAAGTTAGTGAACAGGCTAACATTGTAAGAGGAAGTGGCTAAAGCATTCACTAAGCGTTTGTCCAAAGTCAGCAAAGTAGCACCAACCTGGTGTGAAAGAGCAACATAAGAAGCATCGTATGCAGAAATTCCATAAGCCAAGCTGATACTTATAGCATCTACTATCAGATCAGCTGTTGAAATGACATAGAAGTTTAAAGCCTTAAGATTAGCTAAATCTGCTGGAAGGTCAACAGCATCATAAAGCCCTGCACGAATATATTTCCAAAAAGTATTTGTACATTCAATGTAAAAAAGGTCTGGTACAAAGAATTTATTTTGAGAATTGCCAATGTGAACCAAAAGTTGATCGACTTTCGGAGATAGCGGATCGGGAATAAAGTGCTTAATGCACAGACTTGTATCGACTACACATCTAAAATGAGTGGTCATCTGTCTCGGTCTTCTCTGATCATGGCGGTGCTATCAGGCCATTCAACATCTGTCCTACGACTCTGACGACGACGGCGACTCTCTTCTAGAAGTTTTGCTACATTCTGTCGCCTTTCATCTTCCGTCTGCTGTGCTTCTTTTGGCAAGGCTTTCTCTAACAAGCTGATTACTTGAGCGCTAATCGAACGATGTTGGGATGCAGCTAAATCTTGCAGCCTTTGATACAAGTCATCAGGTATATTTCCCACATTAAGGGTAGGCATTGCTTGACCTCCAAGCAGAATTTAGCATTATGCTAGCAGATGGAGGGTGTGAATCTCTCAACTTTCCAACTGATAATAATTCAACGGAGAGGGGGAGATTCGAACTCCCGGAACCTTTCGGTTCATCCGATTTCAAGTCGGACGCAATCGACCACTCTGCCACCTCTCCAATAAAGCTGTCAGCGCTTAGCTGTCAGTAGTTAGCTAAGATTATGCTGACCAATTATGTATTGTATATCATCTTTACGCAGGTTGCACTACTTGATTGGATTCTTGATAAAGAATTTCTTCAGATCCGATGTGAAAATCCTTGCCAACCCAAATAAGGGAAACTTGGGAGACAACACCGCCTTCGAGTAAGACAATTGAGAAATTGCGCTGTTTCTCACCTCCATTTTCCACAATTCTCGGTACACTGGCTGCATTCAAGTAGATAGTCCCGTATTGACTTTTAAAGATGCGCTTTCGCTGCACCTTTTTGGTGTGCCGCAGGCTGTGATGCATATGACCAAATGTAACGAGGGAAATGGTTTTACCAGCAGTCATAGTCTGAGAGAGTGCCTCAGCAAAATCTGGATCGCCAAAGTCACCACCTGGTGGGTTCCAGTCTTTTCCACAAAGGTCTTCAGGGCGATCGCCCAAACCTGTAGGACCATTATGACCGATAAAAATTATCGTCTCACATGTTGCGCTGTTTGCGGCTGAGACAATGCGGGCTGTGGAATCGGCAAAACCCATGACTCCATACCATTCCTTGTAGAAATCAGTATATTTCCACTCCGGTCCACCCCACGAAAAGGGACGACCGCCAACAACTGTTAGATTCAAAGCCGGAAAATCTAGCTTACCATAACCGACATGGGTTTCACCTAATAAATCCAGTTGTTCCTTGACCCAATTTTCTTTGGTGCGATCATAGGGGCATTTCTTCCGCCCCCATTCTGTAGCAGTGTACCAAGCATCGTGGTTTCCCATTACTGCTGCTTTGGGGATGTCGAGGGATGCGATCGCTCTGACCACTTCTACCGACTCATTCCCAAAATCCCCGACAAACAGCACTAAGTCAACACCCAGATGCTTGAGTGCAATGCCATCCTCTTCTTCCCATTGATCGTGAACATCTCCGACTACAGCAATTTTCAATATTTTTGAATTCGTTTTCTGACTGGTCATGCCACTTTCCTTGCCTTCTGTCTCCAGCATAGAAAACTCAGGGGGGTTTTGACACCAAGATGAGGAGGTAATACCCGCCAGCCACTTTTGGTAAAAACTACTATAATTGAATCCACTAAACAATAAATTGCAATTTTACGCAACCCATACTGTGTTTACAACTGCACTCGCTCAACGAGATAAAACCCAATCGGGTGAAGTACCACTGGATTTATTTGCCGCCATTGAGAGTCTCAAAAAAGAACTCAATGCCGTGATCTTGGCACATTACTATCAAGAGCCTGATATTCAGGATATTGCTGACTTTATTGGAGATTCACTACAACTGGCAAAAGTAGCAGCTCGCACAAATGCAGATGCGATCGTCTTTGCTGGTGTTCACTTCATGGCAGAAACGGCAAAGATTCTCAATCCTCACAAAATGGTACTTTTACCAGATTTAAATGCTGGTTGTTCTTTAGCCGATAGTTGCCCTCCGAAGGAATTTGCGGCTTTTAAAGCGGCGCACCCAAATCATGTGGTAGTCTCTTACATCAACTGCTCTGCTGAAATTAAGGCGATGAGCGATATTATCTGTACCAGTTCCAACGCTGTTAAAATTGTCCAGCAAATTCCAGAGGAGCAGCCGATTATTTTTGCCCCTGATCGCAATTTGGGACGCTACGTGATGGAAAAGACTGGACGAGATTTGATTTTATGGCAAGGGAGTTGTATTGTTCATGAAACATTTTCGGAAAAGAAAATAGTCCAGCTAAAAATTGCTCACCCAGAAGCTGAGGCGATCGCCCACCCTGAATGTGAGACTAGTATATTGCGTCACGCCAGTTTCATCGGTTCCACAGCCGCTTTGCTTAATTATTGTCAAGAAAGTCCTACCAAGGAATTTATTGTGGCTACGGAGCCTGGGATCATCCACCAAATGCAAAAACTCGCACCGCGCAAGCACTTTATTCCCGCACCACCTCTGAATAACTGCGCTTGCAATGAGTGTCCTTTTATGCGGTTGAATACCCTGGAAAAGCTCTACTGGGCGATGAGAAATCGGACTCCAGAAATCACTATGTCAGAAGATATCCGTCTATCTGCTTTACAACCAATTCAACGCATGCTAGAAATCAGTGCCTAGTACAGCATGGCGGAAATAAACCCACCATTCGGAGCCTCGAAAAAATTGCCATTTGCAGCCTTTGAAAATGGTAGGCGTATTTACGCCGCACGGTACTAGTCAATGGGGAATAGGAATGAAGAACAATCACCACTTACTAATTACTCATCTCCTTTTTCCCCATTGTTAACCTCATAACTCACTCTTATTTGCTTCTTTTTGAGCAGCATCGCTATATTTTTTGTACAGCCGAGTTCTGATCTGTGCTTCCTGATAGCGACTGTGATTTTGTGGCACAGCACTCATTAATTCTGCAGCCCGTTGCCATCTTGCGGCTAAATCCAACCACTGACCTGAAGTTGTAGCAGTGCTACCATTTGTAGAAGCTTGGTTAGCAATTCGTACTGCTGCAGCAAAGGGATCTCCTGAAGTATTGGTAATTTTTTGGGTAGCAATTACAGGTGATGCATTTAGTTTTTGCTGAGCAATTGTTGTGGGGGTGAAAAATTTTGATGCTTGAGATAATTGGAGTGAACTTTTTAGATGACTTCCTAACAAATTATACACAACCCAGCCTAGCAGCAGTAGGAACATGGATAAGCTTGTCGCCCCAGAGATTTCTCTTTTATGAGAATTTTTAGGCTGATTTTTGTTAGTTACTATTGCCAAACTGGAAGACTGTAACTTAGATAAACTTCGCGTTCCTAAGTCAGTTCTGCGCTCGCTGAAATCTTGAATAATTTGCTGAAAAATGCTGGGATTTGCTAACGTAATTTCCTCAGACCAAAGCAATTGATTCTCAGCGTTTCGGCTAATCTCCTCTAACCAAAGTAATTGTTGCTCCCGAACAATTCGACTGTTAATATTAACTCGATAAATATTGCGCGGTGCAATTGAATCAAGAATCTGCCGGATTTGGTTGACTAGACTTGATTGTTCAAGTTTATCTACAGTCGGAGCCTCACAGAGAAGTTGTAAGATACCATTATCAAAAATAGCCCTAGTTCTGACACCGGAATTAGCTAGCTTTTCATTCAATACTTGAATGAGAGCAGCAACGCTACCTTGATGAGCGTGCCAAGTAATATCATTTATCCGATCTAGCATTTGTGGATTAGTAATAGCTCTTCAACTCTGAATTGTCAATGGACTTGTTCAATTTAGGGTATTCAGCCTCGCGTATAAAAGCCTTATTTTCGATTGTATGAGTAAAAATATATCCTTGCCACATAAAATGGTTAAAATTAAGCCTCCTTTAGGATTTGTAAAGGAGGCTTGACAGAGTTTGATCTCGAAATACGAACTTAGTCCCACCAGTGAATTGCTATATGAGGATCACTTTTGCCACTACCGTATCTAGTCAATACTGAGGTGCAATGCCCACAGGCAACGGCTGTATCGCCGGATCGCTATCCTTCACTTGTAAGTCAAACCTTTCGGCTTATTCAAACATTCAAACCCCATCAGTAAATTTATCTGTGTAATTGAGGACGTAGTATTTCTTGCAATACGTATCGAAAGCGGACATTTTTTTATTTTCCATAACACGTGTTCGGGCTGGATATTTATTTTTATGGATACCCCTTAGACCTAGAGTTTAGACTAAATTCTATTTTTCAGGCTACAGCCCTTGTGTAACAAGCAAGCATTTTAGAGTTCAGAATCAGAAGCCGCCTAGAAATCAGGAAAGGCTGTCTGGATAAGGGTTTGGCGGTTTGCTAAGCAAAATTAGTCTAAACTCCAATTAGACAACAAATATACAAAATCGAGAGCGCTCATTCGCTTTCCTTGGGGGCATTTTAGCGTTTGGAAAATGTAGCGTTATCTGATTGCCTAGAATAAGCCAGAATCTACCAGTTAATAGACGCATTTGTCTTGCCTGTTCCAGACATGACGTTTATCAGCGTGCCAACAAACTCCCAAGTCGCCAACAACCAAACCTGAATTACTGGAGAGCCTACTGCTGTCTTCATTTTCTGCAATTAGAGTCAGAAATCAACATATTTGCAAACCATAGAAACAACAATTGCCCCCAAGCAAAAAAACTTGGGAGCAATTGGTAAATAATAACCTGGCATAGAGCTATTGTTGCAGGAGGCTACCCTCAAACTATCGTC
>CAZZVG010000178.1:0-8476 GCA_964657295.1 Iningainema sp.
AACGCTTAGTGGCGATTTTACTAACAGCTCTGGCGTCAGCACTGGGCATGATTCCCTTAGTCATTGGCTCTGGTGCAGGTAAAGAAATTCTACAACCTCTAGCAGTTGTTGTATTGGGTGGCTTGTTTACTTCCACGGCCTTAACACTATTAGTTTTACCAGCTTTGTATTCTCAATTTGGTAGGTTTTTGATTCCGAAAAAACACACTCAATTGGAAAACCTTGAAGTTAGACAAGAGTCAATTGTATAAAAGTTTATTTTTTAACAATTAATCAGGAGTAAAAGAATGACATCACTAAAATCAAGCTTAATTATTCTTGGGAGTATGGGGCTACTTTTCTTGGGAGCTTGTAGTAATGGCAACCAAGTAGCTAGTACAGAAAACAGTCCAGCCACGTCAACCTCAAGTGCCGAGTCATCAGCGTCACCTATTGCTAATCACGGTGAATCTCACGGCGGTCAAATTGTAGAGACAGGAGCATACCACTTAGAGTTTGTACCTGAAAAAGAAGCGAGTGGAACTCATATGGATTTTTATGTTCTAAAAGGAGAAAATCACGAACTAGTCCCTAATGCGAAAGTAAAAGCTCAAGTTCAGTTGCCTGATGGAACTCAGAAAAGCTATGATCTCAAATATGACGCTGAGGGAAAACATTATACGGCTTTGCTTCCTGTAAATGCTAGTGGTCAGTATCAGGTAAAAGTGACTTCTGATATTGATGGGAAAAAAGTAGACGGGCGTTTTAGTTTCAACAAGTAAATTGTAAGGGCATTGCACAATTACGTAACAATGGAGAAATCTATGAAGTCTTTACTCACTGTATTCGCCAAGTCTGCTACAGGGATTGCGATCGCTTCAACCCTCTTCTTAACTCAAAGTTGCTCCTCACAAATCAAATCAAAAGAAACAGCAACAGGAGATTCTATTCCTGCTTCTCCTATTGCTGACTCAAATCCTCATGCGGGCCATAATATGGGTGATTCAGAAATGTCTGGTATGAATCACCACGATATGCATGGGGCAGCAGCGCCGACAACAACTATTGCAACGCTGAGTGTTCCCGGCAGAATTACTCCTAAAACTCCTGTTCCTTTAGTGATAGATGTGCGAGAGAAGGATGGGAAAGCGATCAATAAGTTTGACACTTTTCAAGACAAACTGATGCATCTAATTATAGTTAGTGATGATCTTCAGTCTTTCAATCATGTTCATTCTGCTCAACAAAATAACGGTCGCTTTCAAGTCGAAGCAGATTTTCCATATCCTGGGAATTACACCCTTTTCAGCGATTACAAACCATCAGGGGAAGCAGAACAAGTTTCGGTGCTGAAAACACAAGTTCCGGGTGAAAGTCCAGCAACACCGAAAATTGACCTGACTCGTACTAAAACTTTTGGTGATACTAAAGCTATTCTGAGTTTCTCTCAACCAACAATAAAAGCGGGTCAAGAAGTCGTGGCGATGTTTGATTTAAAACAGGCTTCAAACAACCAACCAATTAAAGATTTGCAACCTTATTTGGGAGAACTTGGGCATTTAGTTATTGTCAAACAGTCATCACCGTTAACAAGAGCAGATTACATTCATGCTCATGCATCGAAAGATACTCCACCCGGACAAATTCATTTTATGACTTATTTTCCTAAATCAGGTAGATATAAAATGTGGGGTCAATTTAATCGGAATGGCAAAATTGTCACTACTAATTTCTGGGTAGATGTGCAGTAGCCACGCGCTCAATTTTTTGATGAGCGCATATGAGCATGAGGATTTTGGATCTCTGTTGTTCGTTTTTGGCTCTTACTCTCCCAACCGTCTGGTTATCAAGGGATCTTAGTTGTTTCTACCAGATGGAGCTAATCTGAATTATGATGACTGACTATTTTTTCTTGTGAAATAGAAATGAACAAAGTTGCAAAAGTCACAATTTTCTTCTGGATCATGAAGATTATCGCCACGACGCTCGGCGAGACGGCAGGTGACTTCATCTCAATGTCTCTTGGGCTGGGGTATTACATAGCCTTTGCCGTAACCTTCGCCATTCTGGCTATGATCTTGTTTTTTCAAATTCAATCCGACAGATATCGTCCAATCCTTTATTGGGTGGCCATCATCGCCACAACCACAGCCGGAACCGAAGTTTCAGATCTGATGGATCGATCTCTCGGGCTGGGCTACGCATTGGGATCTCTGATTTTGGTAGCCTGTCTGTTGAGCGTTCTTGCCCTCTGGTACTACCGCGATCGGGATCTGAGCGTTTATCCGATCATCAGGAAAGACGCAGAGACTACCTATTGGCTGGCTGTCGTGTTCTCTAACAGTTTGGGAACGGCCTTTGGGGACTTTCTGACAAGCAATTTGGGACTGAGCTATATCCAGGGCGCATTCGTGACAGCCAGCGTCATCGGTGTTGTCATCGCCCTTCACTACGTAACAAAGTTGAGTGATATTCTCCTATTCTGGCTCGCGTTCATCTTCACGCGACCCTTCGGAGCCACCTTCGGAGATTTTCTGACCAAACCAGTCAAAGGTGGTGGTCTATCACTGCCAAGGGGCTATGCTTCGGCGATCGCCTTTATCATGCTGGCAGTTGTCCTATTCTTTTCCGTGCGAAATGAGAAAAAAGTGCGTCACCCAATTGAGTGATGCTTTTAAGCTTATCTGGTGGGTTACAGAAGTCCTGCTGCGTTACTCTTAAATGAAAAGTTGACAATACTACGTGTGCTTATGCAATTCCTCAACATTACTCTGCCTGATGCGATCGCCAACGCGCTCAAAGCTTATATTAGAGCTCAGGAAGTTCCCCTAAAAGAAGCTACCGTTGTAGAAACTGCGCTTACAGAATTCCTATCCGAACGTGGCTACTTATCTCCACAGCCTCAAAAAAGTTTACGCCTGACTCCCGCTCCAAAAGGAAGTGGCTTTCAAGATACTTCGGTAAATTACAATAAAATTATAGCTGAACAAGCATTCAAGCAGAAATTACCACCAAAATTACTTTGAGAGCCGTAATTGCCGATACTGGACCTTTGTATGCTGCTGTAGACGTAGACGATCAATATCATCAGAGAGCACAAGCTGAACTACAGCTTATAGAGGCAAAAAATTTAACGATTGTAGTTGCTTTTCCGGTTTATTTGGAAACGTACAATTTGTTGCTATATCGTCTTGGAACTGAACAAGCTATTAGCTTTGGTCAACAATGTATAGGAGCGGTTCAATTCGTTAATCCTTCACAACAGCAATATTTAGCAGCTTTAGAGAGAACGGCTCGTTTTACAGACCAACGTATTACCCTTTGTGATGCTGTAACTGCCATTTTATCTGAAAGTATGAATTTACCTGTATGGACGTATGACTATCATTTCGATTTGATGCAGATTCAAGTATGGCGTTACTGATTCGTCTAGCTGTGTAGGTCGCATTGTCACCGTAAGCTAAGTCTACCACTTCGCCAGAGATAAGTGGCAATACCCTACTGTAGCTTAATTCTAAATCATCTTTAACAACCTGTCATTTCATCTTGATTTTATACAGTTCTGTCATCCTATTTTTAGGTGAAAAACCTGTGACAGGTTATGCTGATTTCACAAACGTCAAACCAGCCACCGCGCTATGGAGCAATTTTTTATGAGGGTGCTGCTCGTTGAAGATGAACCGGATTTAGGGACGGCTATCAAGCGGACTTTAAACCAGCATAAATACTTGGTTGATTGGGTTATGGACGGTAATGAGGCGTGGGCATATCTAGAAAGTAGCTGGACGCAATACACGCTAGCTATTTTTGATTGGATGCTCCCCGGAATGTCAGGGTTGGAGTTGTGCCAACAGCTACGCCAAAACAAAAATTCTCTACCTGTGCTGATACTAACAGCAAGAGACAGAATGGAAGATAAAGTTACTGGGTTGGATGCAGGTGCAGATGACTATTTAGTGAAGCCTTTTGGCATGATGGAATTATTGGCACGTATGCGGGCTTTGCAAAGGCGCAGTCCTCAGTTCCAACCACAGAAATTAACTGTTGGTAACCTAACTTTAGATTACGGCAGCAATACGATCGCAACTCAGGATCTCCAAGGGCAAAAACAGACGATTCCTCTGACAACTAAGGAATTTCAGCTACTAGAATATTTTATGAAGCACCCGAATCAAATTGTCAGCACTGAACAGGTTCGCGGCGCAGTTTGGGAAGTGAGTGCAGAAGCTATGAGTAATGTCGTTGCGGCACAAATACGTTTGTTGCGGCGCAAACTAGCTTGTAGTGGTTGTCAGAATCCGATTGAAACTTTGCATGGCATTGGATATCGTCTCAATCTTACCGATGAATCAAAATAACCTGTTTAAGCTAACCCGTGTTCGTTTAGCTTTATGGTATGCGATCGTTATGGGTTTAATTTTAACCCTGTGCGGATTTGGTGTTTACAAGGCTGTATCCCACGCCCATTGGGTAGCCTTGGATCAAGAACTGGAATCTGTTGCCGGAACCCTTCACGACAGTATTGAACTGAAACTACAGCAACCAGGACGCTTGGAACCAGTTCTAGCACAGATTTTACCAAATATTTGTGCAGTTGGAGACAAGTGTGTTCAACTACAGCCAAATTCCCGACACCATATTCTTAGTGCAATTAGCACTGGCTACTACTATGTACGTTTTTTTGATAATTCCGGACGCTTAATTGCTACTGCCGGCTCCTCTCCAGAGGGGTTGTCCCCTGTTTTGAACAAGAAACTTTGGCAAACTATTAAAGACAGCAATGGCAAGCTATACCACCAAATTTCTATAGTACTGCACACTCAAGACAATCGCCATTGGGGATATATCCAAGTGGGGCGAAGTTTTGAAGATTTCAGTCGTTATCTGAATGCTGTCAAATTAATTTTAGGCTTGGGATTGCCAATAGCGATGAGTATGGTTGCTGTGGCGAGTTGGTGGTTGGCAAGATTAGCAATGCAGCCGATTTATCAATCCTACAAACAAATCCAACAATTTACGGCCGATGCCGCACATGAGTTGCGAACACCAATAGCAGCAACACAAGCGACAGTGGAATCAGCACTTTTGATGCCGCAACTGGATGAAGTGGAGGCGCGGGAGATTCTACAAACTGTACAGCGTCAAAATCAACGACTCACTTCTTTAGTGACAGATTTGCTGCTGTTAGCTCGCTTGGACAGACAACCGATGCCAATCCGCCGCTCATGTTGTTTAGATGAGATTGTCAATGACTTAATTGAAGAATTTGAAGCGATGGCATTTTCTGTTCGTGTAACGCTGACATCTTCAATACGGGTGCCTCAACCTCTCAATATTATAGGTGATTCCGAGCAACTTTATCGTCTGATTTCTAATTTGATTATTAATGCGATTCAATACACACCACAATTGGGGAAGGTGACTGTTTTCTTAGATCGCAGCGAACATTATGCTGTGATTCAGGTTCAAGATACAGGTATTGGCATTCCACAGATGGAGTTGTCGGAGATTTTCGAGCGCTTCTATCGGGTGAATAGCGATCGCTCTCGTAACACTGGCGGTTCTGGATTGGGGTTGGCGATCGCTAAAGCTATTGTTCGAGCACATCAAGGCAGTTTGAATGTGCAAAGCGAATTAGGTAAAGGTAGCACTTTTACAATTCACTTGCCTTTGGATGCTACCCCTTGAACGCTTACCTGCAATGTGGGCATTTAAAGATTTTAGCTCTCCGGCTTCTGGAGTTCAGCCAGCTCTTGTTCTAGTGTTTCTTCGAGTGCCTTTATAACCGCGCACGGATCAGTAGCTTGCTGCATGATCTCGGCTTCGGGATCGTACCGATTTTTCACATTAGGAAGATCTCTACGCAGTTCCTCGATTAATGCAATCAGTTTGGCGATTTTTTGATCGGATAGCAGGTGCAATTGCAGGCTCAGTTGTGCACGTTCCTCTGCCAGCTTTTCTTGCCGATTTTGTGTAATCAAAACCCCAATTGTCATCAGCAAAGAGGCGAAGCCAAGCAAAAAGTCCATCCAAGTAAACGGTGGTGGGTCAAACTGTGGGACGTTGAGGTGATGGGAAAAGGTATTAATTAGAATCCAAAGACCAACTACGAGTAAGACACTGTATAAGAAGAGCGGACGACTAAAAAAAGCAGTCACGACTTCTACAACTCGTCGATGTCTGGGAACATTTTTTTCGTTACGTGTATGCAACGTTATGATTGTCTCAATATTTTGACTGATATGTTCTGGTAGTGGGGCACTAGGCAGAATAGTTTTGACGTTGGAGCGTGCTAAACTATTTTCTGATGGTAGGTTTTCAAGCTCAGGGGAAGTGTTAGTTTTCATTAACTCTAAAATAATAATCGCCTGCTCAATGCTAAGGTCTACCAGTTCTTCAGTAGATAACTGAAGCAGAATTTCCCGAGATGTGGCTTGAGGCAGGTTTTTACTCACCAGTACGCTCCTCTAAATATTACATTCCATTTTCTGGCTTACCCTGGTGCTGACTTCAAAACCCTTACTTTTTGGTTAATCAACACCAGACTTGTTTGCGTTGGTGGTGATTCCCTCTCCGAAGCGCGATCGCGGTCAAGTAACCGAAGCTTCAGAAACAACCAGTACCTGTGATGAAATCATTTCCAATTATATCTAAAATAAGAGTGCTTTAATTTTTACTTTTATGATTTTCGAGCCGCCACGAGCGTGAAATGCCTTTGATACATGTGGAACTCATATTGCTACCTTGGAATTAAAAATTAAAAAACGTAAGATTACCTACCTTTTTTTCAGTACGTCCAAGGCACGGACAGTCGCGGGACTGTCTAGCCAGGAGCGTGCAACGCCCTTTGTCTGAGCGGTGGCTTCCGCCCATTTAAAATCGAGAATCCTCAGGCTTTCGGATCTATCTCTTGGTTTAATCTATGTATTATTAAGGTAGATTAGAAACCTTGGGTTGATCTAAATATGTATAAACTAGTCTCGAAACTTGATTAATAAAATCCCTTGCTCTTAAATCATCAAAAGGTCTTCTGACGAAAATCCCTGCTAAGTAACGTCTACCTGCTGGCAATTCAATAATACCTGCATCGCCAAGAATCACTCCAAGAGTTCCTGTTTTGTGAGCAAATACCGCATCTTTACCAAGCCCTGCTTGTAGCAACTTTTTGTTTTCTACACGACGCATGATATCCAAAACTTTAGAGTGGCTTGTACTACTCAGCAACTTATTATTAGAAATTAACACCGACAGTCGTACCAAATCTTTAGCACTGGTCGTATTAGTTCCCTTAAAGTCACCCAAGAGATGACGAATAACAGTGTTTTGTAGACCCCAACTGCGAAACCGCTGATTTAATTTAGCTTTACCACCTAAACGGTCAATAATCATATTCGTAGCGGTATTATCACTGATGGTAATCATTTTATTCGCAGTTTCTAAAACACTCAGTCGGGTTCCCACAGGTTTGAATTGCAATTCTCCCGAACCTTCAGCTTCTGACTTCAAATCACTCCGCAAAACTAAAGTTTCATTCAGATTGACTTTACCCGCATCTACATCCTGAAACAAAGCAACTATAATCGGAAATTTAATCGTGCTAGCAGCAGAAAAGACTTTTTCCCCATAAATGTCCAAATAGTTGCCTGTCTGCAAATCTAGGAAGAACATTCCTGGAGAGAGGAAACTGTAGCGAGCCATCAAGATTTTCACTTGAGAACTGAGTTGCAACATTTCCTTGCCTAAAGAGACAATTCCCGCAAAGGTGGAAAACTCGCTAATTTCAACGGGAGTCTGCTGTTCATCTAACTGAGTGTTGGAGCTGACCACTGGCAATTCGTTGGCAGGTATCCTGTCAATTGATGAGAATTTTACAACCCAATGGGAGGAGGAATCTCCTTTAAATATTAAGTTTTTTGAGGAAAGAGTGTAACCAGGTGCTAATTCTACAACCAATCTAGTGGTCTTGTCGTCAACCTTTCCCACCCGAATTTCTCTAACTGCTGAGCCAAAACTTTCATGGGTTGTATTCTCAGACAGATTATTAGTTCCTGGCAAGTCAATGACAAGCCTAGTTGGATTGTTAATCAGAAAAGCTTTTGGTTGGACGCCCGAATCGGTTGTTAAGTCTAGCTGATTTTGAGCGGCGTCAAAATGCCAAGATTCTAAGTTAGCAGCTTTTACTGGAGACGACAGCAGCATAATACTGATAACGCTAAGTAAGAATAAGCGTAATCTCATCCGTGTTATTTTTCAGCAACAGTGTGATTTACATGCACAATTTTTCCCGGTTTTTTGAGTCTTGTCCGGAAGAAAATCATCTTTGTCCCATTTCCAATTCCCAACATATGAGGTTACAAGCATTTCATCTTGATTTCATTTGTGCATGTAAAACTGAGTAGTCAGTATAAAATTTCATTTCATAAATACATGTTTAGATTGAGCGATGTAATGGCAAGGATTTAAGTTCCCCAGAACGCTAATAATTTATAAATTTTTA